>DAOOIV010000010.1 GCA_035384605.1 Phycisphaerae bacterium | reverse complement strand
TACAACACCCTCGACGCCGCTTGGTACGGGCAGATCGCGTGGATCTCCTCGCATGACCTCGCGGCCGTGCGCGCCGGCGCGAAGATGGCCGTCGAGATGGGCGATGCCGGGTTCGCCGAGCGATGCAGGAAGATTGTCGATCGCGGCGGAAAGCGACTGGTCGAACGCCTCTACAACGGCGAGTACTTCATTCACATTCCTGATCCCGACAAGCCACAGACGGTTCGCACGGGCGATGGGTGCCATATTGACCAGTTGTTCGGGCAATCATGGGCTCACCAAGTCGGCTTGGGACGAATAGTGCCCCTTGAGCCGACCCTTTCTGCTTTGCGATCGTTGTGGCGATACAACTTCGCACCCGACGTCGGCCCTTATCGCCTGATGGCTGCGGACAAGATTCCCGGCGGGCGATGGTATGCCATGCCCGGCGAGGGCGGCTTGCTCATGTGCACGTGGCCCAAGGGCGGCATGGAAACCGCCAGCGGCGGCGGCAAGGATGCGGGCTTCGCCGGCTATTTCAACGAGTGCATGACTGGGTTCGAGTACCAGGTCGCGGCTCATATGATCTGGGAAGGGATGGTGCAGGAAGGCCTGGCCATCACCCGGATGATCCACGACCGCTATCATGCCCGCAAGCGCAACCCCTGGAACGAGATTGAGTGCGGTGATCACTATGCCCGAGCTATGGCCAGCTACGGGGTTTTCCTTGCCGTCTGCGGTTTCGAGTATCACGGGCCGCAGGGCTACCTGGCGTTTGCCCCTCGCATGTCGCCCGATCACTTCCGGTCCGCCTTCACATCGGCTGAGGGTTGGGGGACGTTCGAGCAGAACAGGCAGAACGACTCCCAAACCGAAACTATCGTTGTTCGGCACGGCCGTCTGACTCTTCGCAAACTGGCGTTCGACCTGGCCGCCGGCTTTCGCCCGGGGTCCGTCGCAGTCTCGGCAGCGGGTCAATCTCTGCCGGCCAGCATGAGCCAGGATGGTTCTCGGGTTACCATCACTCTCGACGCAGTACACGTCCTGAAAACCGAGGAGAGGCTCGATATCATTTTCAGGGCCTAGGAAACAAGCTGAGTCCGGCATTCGCCTGCAACGCAGAGCACTTTGCGGCAATCAACCTAAATCCTTTGGCGGGAGTATGTTAAGATCGTCTCCTGGTGTCCGCATGGCAAAGGTCCGCAAAGGACGATGGCGCAGGCGTAGCAGGAGCCGACAGTTCTGCCCTCTCGCCAGCCGAATGACGGACGGCTGATAACCTGGCTTCGGTCAGGCAAAGAATCCGGCCGCAGATCCTTCTCACCCACAAGACGTTTTTGCTCCATGTGTTACAATACTCATGGTAGTCGCGTCGCGGATGTCGGAGAGACTGAGCCGGTGAACAAAGGTTTTTGGGCTTGGCTGACGCAGGCATGCGTCGTGCTTACGGTGTTCGCTGCTTCAAGCTGGGGGGCTGGCGCGCCCATCATGACCAGTTTCCCGGTCGTGAACTCCTCAACGGTGGTTGCCGACGACGCGACTCCTTACACGGTCTCAACGACCTTCTCCGACCCTGACGGATATGACAGCATTCGGTGTATTCGCGTGCTCTTCAATTACACCGAGGCCGGCGGCGACCAGAGCCAAGGCCGCGGCTACATGAATTGGGGCAAGACGGATGCCGACGTCACCCAATGGGGCGGAACGTGGGTCATTGCGGATGCCACGGGCGGCGGGCGTTGGGCTTACCGAACGGATGCTTGGGGTGGCATCACGTACATCACGCCCCTCTCATGCGAAACGACCGTCACCGGCAAAGCCACGGGCGGAAGCGGCGCACGGACGGTGACCTGGACCTTCACCGTCAAACCGGCCTGGGCGTTCAACCCGGTGATGAACGACGCTGACGCATGGGCTGCCGACGGTGTCATCGGGGGAACATCGTACATTGTCGGCTGGATCGACGGGCAGATGTCCTTTGACGTTGTTTCCGAGCCTTGCTCCGCCACTTGCACGACGCCGCGAGCACCCGTGGTGTCGAATCCAAGAAACAACGCCGTTGACGTGTCGATTGATCCCGGTGACAGCCCTGACGACGTTTATGCGATCATGATTTCACCCGGTCTGGGCGGAAAGACGTACGTTCAGTCCGACGGGACACTGGGTCCCCGGCCGCAGTGGAGCACGAAAAGCACCTGGGGCAACAAAACCGTTACCGGCCTGCTGCCACGGAGGACGTACACATTCAGCGTGCGGGCCTCAAGGAGTCTGGCCGGCTATTGTCCCTCGGCGTGGGGGCCCGGCAGCCAAGTCACCACGACGGGCGATATTCCAATTATCGACTACTACCAGGGCAAGGCGTTCAGCTCATGGGTTCGCGGACAGTGCCCCTACCGGTCAGTCAGCACCTCGGCGTGGAGTCCGCTGTGGGACCTGGCTGCCGGTTCGATGGGACGCGGCCTGGCCGGAGGTCTGGATGCGGACACCTACGACTGGCGAAACGTCGATAGCGGCTCCGGCTGGGGCACGCCCACTTGGAGCGGTGCGTTCACCACCCTGGAGTTCCTGCAGGCCGCACGCGACCGCAATGCCGCGCCGGTGCTGACAGCCAACCTTTTCGGCGGTGGGTACAGAGACTGGTCGAACCCGAACTATCCTGGAGTGTTCGTCTGCCAGACCGCCAATCCGGAGGGGCTGGCCGCCGACTGGGTTCGGTACACGAACTTCATCGTTCAATCGTACCGGCAGGGTGACGAGGCGAGTCTCGCTGGAGAGGATCTGCGGGTCTACAACTCGATCGTGAATTGGGGCACCAAGCCCAAATTGCTGACGCCGGCTGAAGGCAGCGTTCCTCCGGTCAAATACTGGGAAATCGGCAACGAGCCCGAGCTCGGGGGCTACGGTGATTTCCTCACCAACCACTATCTGGGCCCGGCCGACTATCGCGACCGGTACAAGACGATCAGTGCGGCGATGTTGGCGGTGGATCCTTCACTGAAGTTCGGGCCCTGCCTGATCAATCCGTCCGATCCGAACGGCAGCGGACAGTGGCTGTCGGCGCTCGCGGCGGACCCGGGCGTTCGACTGGATTTTGTGGCCTACCATCCCTACTACGGGGCCATCAAGAGCAACTGGGGCTGGTTCGAAGGCCTGGCAACGGCCTTGCGTGACTACAAGAAGTATCTGAATGACCACACGGCCGGTATGCGATCGATCCTGGCCCAGAACGGCCGTACAAGCTGTGATTTCATCGCCTCCGAATGGAACCCCGTCAACTGGGACGCCCCTGGCACGCTGCAGGCCTCCGTGGCGAATGCCATCGGCGTTGTTGAGACGTGTTTCACCTTCGCCGAGGACGGCGTGCTGGCAGGCACCTTCTGGGAGCAACCGCAAAGCAAACTTGGCCCAAAGCTGGCGTTTCAAGGGCTGGTCAGCCATATGGGCAACGTTCTGATCACCACCGGCGCGCAGATGGGGTTTGACCCCGCGAACAGCAACTTCCGGTTTTACGTGACCAAGAACGAAGGCGACGATTCGACGATCATGATCTGGGGGCTCAACTTTGACGACACTCAACCCATCACTGTGAACATGGGCCTGATCCCCTGCCAGGTCACGTCAGCCAAGCTGAGGCATCTTGGCAAGCCCGGCGACGACGACGCCGGTGGCGACACCAGCCTGACGGATTACAGCGGCCTGGGGTGGGAGGAGGAGGATGTGACCTCCGGTTTTACACCGCAGGATTTCGCCTTCACGATGGAGGATGCCGAGATCACTCTGCTGGTGCTGGAGGTTGCGCCGGTGGACGACGATCTGGACGGCGTATTCGACCACCTGGACAACTGCATGGGCGTCTACAACCCCGGGCAGGAAGACCAAGACGGAGATGGTCTGGGCGATGCGTGCGACAATTGTCCGGCCGTCGCGAACCCCGGCCAGGAAGACCTGGACGGGGACTTGGTCGGGGACGTTTGTGACGACGACGTAGACGGCGACGGGATCCTCAACCCGCAGGACAACTGCCCGCTGATCGTGAACCCGGAACAGGAGAATTCCGACGGCGACGCACTGGGCGACGCCTGCGACGCCTGCCCTGGCACCGCTACGGGGGCGCCCGTTGACGCCCATGGGTGTCCGACGCCCGTAACCGGCGACTTCGATCGCGACGGCGACGTGGACTTGGAGGATTTCGGTCATTTCCAGGCCTGTCTATCAGGCCTGTCCGTTCCTCAGGAGAATCCGGATTGTCAGAATGCCAATCTCGACGGCGACAGCGACGTCGACAAGGCGGATTTCGGGATTTTCGAGGCATGCCTCTCGGGTCCCGGAATTGCGGCACCTGCTGCCTGCCTCAACTGAGCGGGTGAGATCATCCGGTTCCGGATATGCGGCGTGCGGTTGATCACCGACGTGCTATTTCGACCATTGGCGAGCGACCTGCTCGGCGCGGCGCAGGACGCGAAGCGAGTTTTCCCCCATGATTTTGCGAATGTCGGCGACCGAGTATCCGCGGTTGAGCAGTTCCTGCGTGATATACGGATAGCCTGACACGTTCTCAAGCTGAAGCGGCATCATGCCCACGCCGTCGTAGTCGGAACCGAGACCGACGTGATCGATGCCGGCCACGCGCACGATGTGGTCGATATGATCGACCACCATGCCTACGTCGCCGGAGGGAATCGGATTGGCTTTTCTGTATGATTGCCAGGCTTTCTTGAACTCCTGGGGGTCCGGGTACCTTGCCTTGAGTGCCCGTTCCTGCTCAAAGTAACCGGCCATGGCGCGTGCGCCTTGCGGATGTGCGTAGCCGGGGAAGAAAGTCACCATGACGACGCCGCCGCCGGCTGCGATCATCCGAAGGACGTCATCGGGCACGTTTCTCGGATGGGCGGCGATCGCATGGGCCGACGCGTGCGAAACGATGACGGGAGCCTTGCTGATTCGCAGGGCGTCGCGCATGGTGTCAGCCGAGACGTGGGCCAGATCGACAAGCATGCCCAGGCGGTTCATCTCTTGAACCACGCGTTTGCCGAACTCCGACAGGCCGCCGTGACGAGGCTCATCGGTGGCGGAGTCCGCCCAGTCGGTCGTTTCCGAGTGAGTCAGCCCCATGTAGCGGGCGCCGCGTCCGTAGAACAGCGACAGGTTGTCAAGGGAGTTTTCGATCGTATGGCCGCCCTCGATACCGATCAGGGCCGCGATCTTGCCTTGTCGATAAATGCGCTCGACGTCCGCCGCCGTTCGTGCCAGTTCGAAGACGTCGGAATACCTCGAGATCATTCGGTCGATGAGGTCAAATTGCTCGAGGGCCATTTTTGCGGCGCCGCCATTCTTCTCAGTCTCCGCGGGGACATAAACGACCCAGAATTGAGCCCCAACACCCCCCTGCCGCAGTCGCGGAATGTCGGTCTGGACGGACTCCTGGTGTTGACGCAGGTCCATCTTGTCGAACGAAGAGTCCGCCTTGGTCCTTATCTGCCAGGGCAAATCATTGTGGCCGTCTATCACAAGGAGAGAACGATGAAGCTCCGTGCCCTTTGGTGTCATGACGACGGCTTTCGGTTCTGTCGCGGGGGTGATCACCGCGTGCCCTCCGGGCGACTGCGCTGCCGAACAGCCGCCAAGAACAACGGCAACCGCACCCATCGCCGAGGCGACAAGCAAGCGCCGTAAACCCTTTGTTCCACGATTCATTGCGAGTGTACCTCGTGCCAGCTCCATGTTCCAAGTCAACCGTGCACCCCGGAAGCAGCCGTTCACGTAGGGGCGTATGCAGCGACAGGGCTTTCGGGCCGCTGATGCTGCGGCCGGCAAGCCGCCAAGCTTCCGGAAAAGGATACCATGGGGCCGGCTGGATTGCCCGTATCACAGCGAGTAATATGCCAAGTGTGCGGCGAGAAGGCCTGGCGGCGCGTCTCGCCGATTGTCTGATGTCGGTTGCCGACCGCCGCCCATCGGCCGGCAGCCCGAGCATGTGTGCGAAAGTCGACGGATTCGTTCGACAGGGCAACGTCGAGCCTGCCTCGCCACGGGCGGGGTCGCGGGTGCGACCGGGACCTGCCAGATTCCGCAGCGAGAACCGGCAGGTCTGCGCGCTGCTTCGTCCATAGGACTTCGCAAGGCTTGGACCATGCCCTACGGTCTTCACGCACACTGTTACAACTGGGCCGCAGGAGACGGCAGCCGTGAGCATTTCGCAGAAGATGCGGGAACAGATGCAGCGCTCGTCATGGATTCGCAGGATGTTCGAGGACGCCGAGCGAATCAAGAAGGAACGGGGGGCGGGTGCCGTTTTTGATTTGTCACTCGGCAATCCGATCGAGGAACCCCCTTCCCGGTTTCTCGAAAGCATGCGATCGGCCGCCGGCGACCCTGCTTCAGGAACCCACCGATACATGAACAACGCCGGGTATCCGCAAACGCGTGCGGCCGTCGCTCAACAGGTCTCGCGGGAACAAGGCGTTCAGCTTAACGAGAATCACGTAATCATGAGTTGTGGTGCGGCCGGAGCACTGAACGTGGTGTTGAAGGCCATTCTCGACCCGGGAGACGAGGTGATCATCTTCGCCCCGTTTTTCGTCGAGTATGTTTTCTACATTGACAACCACAACGGCGTCGCCAGGATCGTCGAGTCGGACGCGAGCTTTCAGCCGGACCCTGGTCGCCTGGCGGAAGCGATTACGGATCGCACCAAAGCGGTCATCATCAACAGTCCCAATAATCCGACGGGTGTCATCTACTCAGGCAGACTGATAAGAGAGATGGCGGCGGTTCTCATGGAGGCGTCGCAACGACATGGGCGGGAGATTTACCTTATTTCCGACGATGTGTACCGCCACATCGTGTATGACGATGCTCCCTTGCCGGCCATTTTTGCGGAGTACCCCAGTTCGATCATCGTCAGTTCGTTCTCGAAGGATCTCGGCCTTGCGGGCGAGCGGATCGGATACATCGCCATCTCTCCGGCGGTCGGCGAGCTGGAGGCCTTGTTCAGCGCCTGTGTGACGGCGACGCGCGTTCTGGGGTTCGTGAACGCGCCGGCGCTGATGCAGCGGTCGATTCTGGCTTGTCTGGACGCGCGGGTGGACATGGACCTGTATCGGCACAACCGGGCGGTTCTCTGCGACGGGTTGAGGCGCGGAGGATTCCGTTTGGTTGAGCCGACAGGCGCCTTCTACATCTTCCCGCAGTGCCCGGAACCGGATGACGTCGCCTGCTGTGCCGCACTGAGGGACAAGGGAGTCATTGTGGTGCCGGGATCGGGCTTCGGCCGTCCGGGACATATACGCCTGGCTTACAGCGTTGAACGGGAGACGGCCGTGAAAGCGGCGGCCGTGCTGGCCGAATACGGCCGGTAACCGCCGGCATCCAACATAGCCGCAGCCTTCTCGTGGCGTGTCACGGGCGGCTTGTCGGGCGGGAGTACCGTGCTCACGGCCGGCCTGCTCCGGGCAACTCATCAGGAGAGGTCAACGCGAGATGTCCACCAGCCCGATGCAGAATCTGCGAGAGCTGCTGGACCATGGCTCGCCTGGCTGGATGCCCTTCACGCTGGATGTCGGAGCGATTGGGGGGCTGACCTCGCCGATCCTGCGGCAGTTTGAAGAGATGACCGGCCAGACCGACCCGGCCGAGTACTTTGACTACGACTTCCGCACTTTCTCGCTCAAGACCGCATTCGGCGGAGACGATCCTCGCAGCTATCATGCCGGCACCGAGGCGGGCACAACCTTTGATGAATGGGGCATCGGGCACGGATCTTGTGAAGTCGAGGGTACCGTTGGCCGTACTTATCCGCCCCTGGCGACGGCGACATCGGTGCGGGATATTGAAGCCTATCCCTCCCCGGCCATCGACGGGACGGTCGATCGGTCGCCAATCGCAGATTATCACGCGCGAGGATACCCGGTCTTCGGCTATGCCGGGAGCATCTATGAGTGGTCCTGGTGGCTCCGAGGGATGGAACAGTTTCTGGAGGACCTGATTCTTGCTCCGGCGCTGGCGGAGGCGATCATTGCCAAAGTCACATATTACACCCTGCGGCTTGCACTGGCGTCGGCCCAGGCGGGAATCGACGTGCTGTGCTTCTATGACGACGCGGGGATGCAAACGGGCATGCAGATCTCGCCTGAGATGTGGCGGCGGTTTATCAAGCCGGGATGGCACACGATTCTTGAGCACCTCAGACGCAACGCACCTCACGTCCGGGCCTTCCTGCACAGTTGCGGCAACATCCGCGAAATCATTCCCGACATCGTGGAGCTTGGCTTTGACATCCTGCATCCGATACAGCCGGAGTGTATGGACTTCGCGGAGGTGTACCGCGAGTTTGGCCGGCAGATCGCGCTTTGTGCCACCATCAGCTCGCAACACCTTTTCCCTTTCGGAACACCCGAGCAGGTTCGCGAGCAGGTGCGAAGGCTGAAGGAACTCTGCCAAGCGGATCGTCGCTGCATTCTCTGCCCGTCGAACAAGATTCAGCCGGAGACGCCGTGGGCCAACGTTGTCGCGTTTGCCGAGGAAGCTCGGGCGGATCGATAACCAGGTTTCCGGCCGGGGCCGGAGCACTCGTCCCTGAAAGGCCTAAACCACGCTTGGTTGGAAACCTTCGGCCTTCGGACGATGGGAATGCAGCGATCACGCGGCAACAAGGCAAGCAGACCGCCCGCCGCAGTGTTGCCGAGTCAGGGATGGCTGTTGCTGGGAAGCTGTCTGGTGCGGATATCGCATCGGCGACGAAAAGCGTAATCGTCTCGTGCCCAGCCGCTACCGAGAACAGACTCGCCACGCCCCTGCTCGTGGCCTTCGGGGGCTGGGGATGCGGCGGCGGTACTCGCGGCAAGGCCCGTAGCGGCCATTACCGTCGGGTGAGGCCCACCGCCCGGGTTTCCGGTGGCTGACCTTACGCCATCAGGAAGATGGACAACTTGGACACCCACTTGCACGCTCTTGCACCGACTGGCACCGAGGGGAAAGGATTGAGGGCGCAGGGACTCGAACCCTGGACCCACGGCTTAAAAGGCCGTTGCTCTACCTACTGAGCTACGCCCTCAAGATCTTGCAGTATAAGGACTTACCGCACATGCGTGGAGCGGTCCGGCTAGAGGCCGCTTGTGGGCATGACAACCGGCGTCCTTTGGTATCGGCAGGCTCTGGGCCGCTGGCCGCAGGGCCTAAGCAAGGTCATTCTACACCGTTTCCGGGCGGCTCGCCAACTTCGGTTTGTTGCAGCGATGGGGGAGGCTGTGCCGTTTGGGGCGGTTAACCTGGCTGCCTGTTACAGAAACCGAAACGTAAGCGACGGACCATTGCCCAATCCCCGTAAGTCGGTCAAGGCCAAGCCAACCCGCGAGGCGGTCGCAGGGAGCTGCTTGACTTGCGAAAACAGAGGGACTTGCGCCAAGCCAACGCGCGAGGCGGTCGCAAGCCCATGCGGCGGGGGCTGCTCGCTTCCTCTTTCGCCAAGGCTGGGCGACGGATACGTTTGCGGTTGCGAATCCTTCAGGGACGAAGGTCCGGGAGCGCGGCCCCCACCCGACCCCTCAATTCAGGCATTCCGGAACCGCGGGAACGCCCGGCCCGCTGAGACACATCAGGAACAGGCTGCAGTCATCCTGGTCGACATCGCCATCGCCGTCGAGTTTCGCCACCTGACACTCGGCGGCAGTCTGTGGTTTACTGGCGCCGCTGATACATGCCTGGAGAAGGCCGAAGTCGATCAGGTCGACGTCCCCATCAAGGTCGAAGTCCGCCTTCGGCGGGCAGGGCTGCTCGATGCTATCCAGGTACACCGTGATCGGCCCGACCGTGTCGGTGATCGTAAATGCCAGGTGTTCGAGTACACCCTTATCATGCGCAGCGTTCAGAACACCGTCGCCGGTCATGGGCTGAATGTAACCTACGTAGGGGGCGAAGGTGATGGTCTGCCAGACACCCGGCGCGGCCGACACCAGCGTCCCCACCGGACCGCCGCCGGGCACGACCGACGTGGCCCCCACCCACTCGATGGTCCCGCTGGTGCCGCCGTTCTCGCCGATCGGCACGTCGGCCCCCGTCTCGCGAACGCCCAAACTGATTCGGAACGACCCGCTGTCGAGTCTCAGTCGCACCCTCACCGGGCGCCGCAGATCGATGGTAGGGTTGGGCACATTGGCAACGTTGTGCGTCGTGAGACGGAGCCACCGGGTCGGGCTCGCGTCGAGCCAGGCCCAATCCACTCTGCATGTCTTGCCCCCGCTGTATGCCTGCACCTCGCTGGTCACGACGGCCGAGTTCGGAGTCGCGGCAAGGTGGGCCAGTGTGGATCCGGAATATCGAGGATCCTGGAACATGACGTGTGTCCCGTCAGCATATCCTTCGAAACCCGTGATCGCATCCGGCCCATACGGGCAACCCATAGGCGGCAGGATATAGTTCAGCACGCGTTGCATGACGGCCGACCGGGCGGAAGACGTACTGATCGCCTCAAAGGGGAATCCGAACATCACCACTCGGTATACGCCCGAATCGTATTGGATACCTGCCGTCCCATTACCGCCGCCGTAGGACAGAATGGCCGCCGCACCGGACTGCGGCGAGATTCGGTCCGGCGTCTTGACCACATAGGCGGCGCCGTTGTTCGGATTGAAATCAAACGGCCCGACATCGGCCATGATGCCGCCCGCTCCCAGCACGCTGTAGGTGCCGGCGTTGTCGGCTTCGTAGTTCGCTCTGAGCATGTTCTCATAGAACGGCCGGCCGGCTGCTTGGCCGTCCAGCTCGTATCCGATGTCGGACCCGGTCACGAAGAGGTTCCCGCCCGCATTCAGGTAGGCTGTCACGATCATCTGCTCGTTCGAATCGAACGTCTTGTCCGCGGTCGACTCCTGGCCCAGGATCCAAATCACCGCCCGGTAGTTATTGAGGGAAACGGCCCCGCCGGCGACGGCGCTGTTCTCGGCATAGTCAAACGCGACGCCGCTGTCCGACATCGCCGTCGCGTGCTGGACGACGTAGTCAAACGAGTTGACTTTCCTGGCGATCGGTCGCTGCATCGGTCCGGCCGGTATCACCTGAACGACGTTCTGATGCCGACTCACGCGATTGTACCCGTCCACGATCAAAAGCTGCGTAGACGCATCCGGCTCCCGACGCACCGCCATTGTCCGTGAGGGCAGCGACTCGCCCCCGGCGTTGTAAGCGGTGACTCGCAGGTAAGTCGTTGTACCCGCAGGAACGTCGGTCAACGTCGTGGTGAGCACGTTACCCACATCCAATCCCTGTCCAAACCCGTAGCCGTTGCTCGAGCGATACACGCGATATCCGGCGGCCGCCCCGCCGTTGGCCCCACCGCTTGGCGGAGCGTTCCATGACACGACAATACTCCCCTGCCCGTTGTGTACCGCCCGGACGTTCTCCGGGGGATCGGGCAAGAAGACCAACGGCACCGTGCTGCCGGGCAGTGAGTTGAGGAACATGATCATGCCCTGCAAAGTCGAGCGGGCAACGGCATTGCGGACCTTGGCGTTGAGGAGGTTGGCGGTGTCCTCGACGTTGTCATGGAAGGCCACCTCGATGATGGTCGCGTCGAACTCGTCGTTGTTGTTGCTAGTGGAGATCGCGCCATAGGCTGAAGTGTACGGATTCGATCGCAACCCCCAGAGATACTCGAACAGGTCGTCGTCGATCAGCCTCATGTCGGCCTCGACCTTGTCGCCGAGAATGGTGGCGTACTCAGTCTGGTAAGTGGTGGCACCGGTGTTGGTGACCAGGCAAATGGTCCCCTTGGCCGAGCACGGCGGAGGGCTGCACCCGGCGGCGTTGGTGTGGAACTCGATGTAAATGCGCCGCCAGCGGTCGTTGTTAACGTTTTGGCGGTTCATAACGGCGGACCAGCGGGCCGCCGTCCCGACGTTGTCGCTTCCGTCGTCTCCGCTTGTCTCCCACACCTGGGGCAGGCCCACCGCGTTGTTGCCCGCCTCGCTCTGAGCCCAATACCGGGAACACTCCTCCTCGCGAGGGTAGCCGCTGATGGTGCCCGGGCCAGGCCGGACGATGTCACCCATGCCGTTGCCGAAACGGATGGCATCGGCGATGACCACGCCCGTGTCCGGCGACGCATTGGTGATCTCGACGTAACTGCTGGCTCCAGCCAGCATATAGTAGTCGCCCAGCCAGATCCAGCCCTTGCCAACCAGGCGATGGTCCACCGTAACCGAGCTGACCCCGCCGCTGTGCGCGATGCGGTAGGTCTGGCGCACGCGGTCGGTGCCATCGCGTGTCCAGCAATAGACCGGGTAGAAATCGGTCGCAGGTATGTTGGGCGTATAGCGAGCCGTGGCCGATTCGGTGACCGCGGCAGTGGCCCAGCGGTAGGGTACACCGCTGACGGTGGTGCCGTTCTCGTAATACTCAGTTGTCGCAGTGCTATTGGTCCACGTTCCGCTGTAGGTCACGCCCGGGTCATCGTTGTCCAGAACAACCTCGACGGCCTGGTATCCGACGGGCCGGAAGGGCACGACGGTGGCCCCGGCGTTGTAGAGATACTGGACGAAATAGTTGAGCTGATCGATGTTGCCGTAGTCCTCGACCATGTCGAGCAACAGGGAACGCTGGAGATACCAGGACGACGATCCGGCGGTCCAGCCGTGGCCGGCCGAACAGAACACGGTCACGCCGGTCAGTGCGCCGACCGGTTGGGTTCCGGCATGCTCAACCGGGCCTCCGATCCAGGCCTCAACGACCTGCTCGCCGGTGGAAGCCTCGGCGAACGCGCGGGACCGCTCCTCGATGACGATTCCGGACTCCTCGCGAACATCCTGCTCGGGGGGCAGCACAACGGTGGGGGTATACGCCTCTAGAGGAAGGTATTCGGCTGTCGGCCCTCGGCGGGCTCGAATAACCAGGCCGCGGCTCATCCGAAACGGATCGACCGCGTTGGCCAGAACCTCGTAAATGTCCTCAAGCCGAAGCGGCCCAATCGTGTCCGGGGCCGTCTCGGCCGGGAACGTCAAGTCAACGTGAGCCCGGTCATCGACCCATTCGAACCTATCCAGACCGGTTCCGGCCGGGAGTAACGATTCGCCGCTTTGTGGATCCGGCGCGCCCGCGCGCTCGACAGCGACCGCAAGCCGGTTTTCGATGTCCTCGATTCCGGCCTCCGCGGCTCCCAGGGCATTCCCGTCGGCATCGGCAAGTACGTAAGAAGGCGAAACCTCACCGAAGCACAACCCGGCGCTTGATGCCAGACCGATAACCGCTGTCACACAACACTGACACCAACAGCCATGCCGCACTTGCATGAAATCATCCCTCCGCCTCCCCGAGACGACGATCCCCGATCTCCGCAGGCATTATACCATATGAAGTAGATGGCTGAAAACAGAACGTCAATGTCCATGGCCATCGGCACCTTCCAAAGACACTGTTCCTCGGGCAGTGTCATCGTCAGCCTCGGCAGTCAGCTCCAACCTTGACACTACAATGCGCACGGAGCTAGCATGAGGCAGGCAAGTGGCAGGCCGCATCCAGTCGTCAACAGGTGAAAGGCCATGTTCACGGGCATCGTACAAGCCAAGGGAACCGTACGTTCGGTTCGTCCCACCGGTAACGGAGTCCGGCTGGTGCTGGACGCTCCCGGTTTGCCGCGTCCGATATCCAACGGCGCCAGCGTCTGTGTCAGCGGGGTCTGCCTGACTGTCACCCGGTGCGACGCCCAGACCATCGAATTCGACGTGGTCGCAGAGACCCTTTCGCGCAGCACGCTCGGCGGGCTGAAACCGGGCGACCGCGTCAACCTTGAGCGCAGCCTGCGGGCTGCTGACCGCCTTGATGGACACATAGTGCAGGGGCATGTTGACGGCACCGCCATCGTTTCTGGTATCAGCAGCGATCACACCGCCACGTTCGAAGCCACCGAGGACCTCAGAACGTATATCATCCCTAAGGGCTCGATCGCCATCGACGGCGTCTCGTTGACTATCGCGGACGTCTCCGGACGACACTTCAGCGTGGCACTCATCCCGAGCACTCTGGCCGAAACGACGCTGGGCAACCTGCGCGTCGGCGACCGTGTCAATATCGAAACGGATATCCTGGCCCGTACGGTCGTGACCACTCTTCGGCGATGGCGTGACGGGTCCTGCGGGCACGGGATCACGATGGATCTGCTCCAGCGGCAAGGATACGCGTGACCTCATCATGAGCGAGGCGCCTCCGACCAACTCCGTGTCCAATGAAAGCAACCCCAAGCCGTTGGTGGGTATCACCATGGGCGACCCGGCCGGAATCGGCGCGGAGGTCATCGTCAAGGCCCTGTGCGACCCCGAGGTTCGCCGCCTTGGGCGCTTCATCATTTTCGGCCTGGACGAATCGCTTGAATTCGCCGCCGACCAGGCTGAGATCAACCCCTTCTGGTTCCGAGTGCCTCATGAGGCGGCCACCCGCATCGAGAGCGGCGTCATCGTGGCCGACTTCGACGATTGCCCCGTCTTCAACCCGCACACCCACTGTCCCACCGCCGAGGCGGGGCACGCCTCGATGCGTTTTCTTGACGCGGCCATCAAGTCGGCACGCGAGGAGGTGATCGAAGCCATCGTGACCGCTCCCATCTGCAAGGAAAGCTGGCACCTGGCCGGATATCGTTACCCCGGCCATACCGAGAAGCTGGGCCATGCCTTCAAGACGGAGCGTCTTACCATGATGTTCGTCGGGGGGAAGCTGCGCGTAGCCTTGGCCAGTATTCATCAGGCATTGTTTGATCTGCGTAATTCCTTTACGATCGGCCGCGTGTTCCAGCCCATCGACCTCATGGCCGGCGCCTTGCGGACCTGGTTCGGCATCGAGTATCCGCGAATCGCGGTGTGTGGGCTGAATCCTCACGCCGGGGAGAACGGGCTGTTCGGGGACGAGGAGAAGCGCGTCATCGAGCCGGCGATCGTCATGGCCCGCGAGGCCGGATGGTTCGTTGAGGGCCCCTACCCGGCCGACACGGTCTTCTGGCACGCTTCCCGCGGCCGGTTCGACGGCGTGGTGGCCATGTATCACGATCAGGGGCTCATACCCGTCAAACTGCTGGCATTCGAGAGTGCATGTCAGACAACGCTCGGCCTGCCGATCATCCGCACGAGCGTGGACCATGGAACGGCGTTCGACATCGCGGGCCAGAACATCGCGAACCCCGAGAGTATGAAGTCCGCGATCCGATTGGCGTGTCACGCGGCATTGTGCAAGAGGAACCAGCCCGCCGTCCCGCAACCGGTGCCCGCCCCATGGGAAGAACTGTCAGGAGTCGACCCAGGCGACGACGACGAGACCGAGAACTGACCTGCTGCGACGCATCACCCGCTATTGAACCCGTTCAATACGACGGACGATGTCGTCGATGTCCTCGGCCTTGCTGAACCCGATCACAAAAGCACTCACGCACTTCTGCTGCAAGATGAACCGGATCGACCGCTCGATCATATTGCCCTTGAACGTGCCCGCCCCCAGAATCTTCATTCCGTAAACCGCGGTGCCTCGTTCGTGCATGCGCTGCAGAATCTGCAACACCTGCGGCACGTCATCTTTCCTGTTGATGTCCATGACGGCAGCGAACGGGTTGATCCTCGCCAGATCGACGTCCACCCAGTCGCTGTCGGCGGCGGCTTGCAGGGCGTCAAACGTGTGGCACGAACAGCCGACGGCTCGCACGAGCCCTTTTTGTTTCGCCTCGCTGAGGGCATCCCGCGCCCCTTTGAGCTTCTCGGGCCAATCGCCGTCCATCATGCAGTGAAGAAGGACGATATCGATGTAGTCGGTGCCCATCTCCCGTCGA
The DNA here is from genome assembly GCA_035384605.1 of Phycisphaerae bacterium. Taxonomy (NCBI): domain Bacteria; kingdom Pseudomonadati; phylum Planctomycetota; class Phycisphaerae; species Phycisphaerae bacterium. Next base: position 65,337 of record DAOOIV010000010.1, on the reverse strand, counting down.
AAACGCTCGATGTCTGCCTTGATGCCTCCGGCGTCCTTCGCGGAGGTCTTGGAGGTAATCGTGACCTCGTCGCGGGACATTTCCTTCAGGGCCGCCTTGACATGGGGATGGGTCTTGTATGAATCCGCCACGTCCCACCAGCGAACGCCCTGGTCGAATCCGTGACGGAGCAACTTGACCAGCCCTTCGATGCCCAGGCGTCGCTGCTCCGCCCCGGACTCGGTGCCGGTGCCGATGGCGAGACGAGAAGCTTTTATGCCCGTTCGGCCAAGGGTGATCACGTCGCCAGCTTTCAGTTTTGCCGGCGCGCTCGTCGGGCGGGACGCCGGAGCGGCTATCGGCGGTTCACCGAAGGCGGCGGGCGCAAGAGCAGACCCCAACACCCCCGCAGCTTTGCCCAGGAACTCACGGCGACGAATGGTACTCATATGCCCCCTTCCGAAACAACCGTGTCACATCCAGGCCGACACGCTTCTTATGCTAGTCCGCGGCGGCGCGCACGGCAACCAATGATCGCCGGTCAAAGCGGAACCGGAAAAACCGGTCGATACTCCACGTGATCGAGCCTCAATCGACCGCTTGGGCGGCAGTCGGCCGAGTGATCCCCGCTTCTTCGAGAAACGCTTCGATTCTCCCCCAATAGTCCGCCTCATTGCCGGGGCCGGGAGCATCGTTGTGCCCGCAATCGTACTCGACGTACACCGCGTTGCGAGCCAGTTTCGCCAACCGACGCCCGTGCTTAACAGGCACAATATCGTCGCGTGTGCCGTGAAATACCAGGACGGGCACATCCAGCTCGGGCAGCACCAGATCCGTTCTGAAAGGATGCCTGACCAACAACTTGGGCACGCAGTACTTTTGCGCATACGAGGCCACGCTGGTGAACGTGGATTCGAGGATCAGGGCCGCGGGCTTGCGTCTGGCAGCGATCTGCGCCGCCACCCCGCCGCCCAGCGACCGGCCGTGAATCGCGATCCTGCCGGGATCCACGTCCTCGCGCTTGAGCAGCTCGTCGTGGAATCGAACGCAGTCTTCAACGATTGCTTTCTCGGAGGGCTTGCCAGGCGAACGCCCATAGCCTCGATATTCCGGCAGGAAAACGGAGCAACCCAACCGATGGTAGTTTTCCACGAACCACTCCTGCTGGTCGATGATCTCGGCGTTACCGTGACAGTAGATCACCACGGGGGCCGGCGAGGACAGACTCGCCGAAGCCGCAGGGAAGAACCAACCCTCCATGTGCCGCTTTTCGCCGACGTCGATCCGCACAATCTGGACGTTTGCAGAAGGCGGCGGCGACGACGGCGAGGGAGCGCTGTAGCGTGGAAAGAGCATCTCATCCTGCCAGAAGAAAAGCACGGCGCACCAGCCGAGGTATGCGACCGTCAGCGACACAAGGAGGCGCACGACCGCCCGTCTTGCTCCTCGTGGTTTTCCGCCGGGGGAAGAGTCCGTCTCGACCGGCATGGACGAATCATTCTTGATCGTGTGCAGAATCGTGCCCTCCTGTCGCGCCACGGGAATCGTCGAGCGGCCGGATGGAGTGTATCGGACTCAAGAGGTAATGACAATCTCGTCTCGCGCGGGCGGCTAAGCCCCTATTGCGGCCCCTCGGGCCGCTCCCGGCCGCTCTTACCGGACGTCTGTTCCCAGTTTGGCATCGGTCCCGCTCGAATCGTATATCCATATCCGGGGACAAGCATGGCCACCGCAGTAGAACTCCGTGCCGTCGATCTGATCCGAACTGAAATCGAGCGATTCGCGGATGCCGCCCGCCGCAGGAGCGAATGCGATCCCGTGCATCGCCGGCGATCCAGGCGTCGATACCACCGCTCCTGGCCGCTGGCCGTGCTTTACGACGGGGTGGAGATGAGTGCCGCCCTGCATAATGCCTCCGACGAAGGAATCGCTTTTCTGTCCTGCGGACCGATCGAGCCGGGTCGCATCGTATTCATCAAACTGTTCTGCTATGAGGAAAGTTGCCCGTATGTGCCGGCCGTCGTCCGCCATTCGACGCCAACGGAACACGGCCACCTCATCGGGTGCGAGTTCGAACTGGCCGACGAAAGGGTCTGTCAGGAGGCGATCAAGTACTCGCATCAGGAAGTGGGATTATGCTGATGTGCCGTTCACGGGTTGCGGCACGAAGGTCCGGACTGTGACGTCCCCCGGAGCAATCACGCCATTTCAGCATTACCGGCACTGAGCGCCCCGATCAGGATGGCCAGACTGCCCGAAGCCGTCGCCATGGAATTGGCAACCGATTCAACGGCATCCGCGAATTCTTCCCCCACCTGAGCAAGAGTCCGGCCGGGGATGGCGCTTGTGTTCGCCAGCGTCGCCGACTGCATACACTGAAAGCAGACATCTGAAGCCACCGGGCGAACCATATTGATCATGCCGTACACCTGACTCAACACCCCTTGAAGGGAATGAAGCTTCTCCAGCAGTGCGGTCGCCTGAGCATCACTCACGTCGCGGTCTCCTATCGCATGGACAATCCGACGACACCCTGGCCGCCGGGTTCGGTATCTTACACTCTCTCGAAAGGTTCAAACAACCTACGGAACTCCTCCTGGCAGAAGCGATCGGTCATGCCCGCAATGTAGTCGCAGATGACCCGGTGCAGCCCTTGTTCCTTGACTCGGCGTTCGAACCGCGGAGGAAGAAGCTTGGGCTCCGCCAGGTATACGTTGAAAAGCTGATCGATCAGACGGCCGGCCTTGTCGTCCATACGAATCAGCCGACTATGCCGGTAGACTCGTTCGGACAGAAAGGCTTCCAGACCGGAAACGCGCGGCTCCATGCTCCTGGAAAAGGCAATCAGCGGCTGTCGGCAGTTCCGCACATCATCGACGCACGCGACCGCGCTTGAGGCGATCCGCCGCCGTGATTCCGCGACGATATCTTCGAGCAAGATCGCCTCCAACCGGTCGAGAATCGGACGTCTGACCGCCGCCAGGGGCAAATCGGAGTGCTCGGCCCGGATCGGAGCCGCGGCCTCAGACCACAAGTCGACCTCTTTCAAAACGGCCTCGTCCAGGAGCCCCTCGCCCATCGCATCTTCCAGGTCGTGACAATCGTATGCCACGCGGTCGGCCAGATTGGCGATCTGCCCCTCCAGCGGAGCTTGAGAACCGTCGGCCAACCGATGCAGACCCGGCCGATCATAGATCGTGCAGTGCTTGGCCAGGGACTCGCGCACTTCATAGGTCAGGTTCAGTCCCCGAAAGGCCGGATAAGGATGCTCGAGATACTCGACAATCCGAAGCGACTGCGCGTTGTGCTCGAAACCGCCGTGATGGGCCATCAGTCGGTGGAGGGCGACCTCCCCGGCGTGGCCGAAGGGTGGATGCCCGAGGTCGTGAGTCATGGCGATCAGTTCGCCGACCGCCCCGTTGACTTGCAGTGCCACGCACAACCGGCGGACAACGCTGGTCACCTCCAACGTGTGGGTCAACCGGGTCCGCAGATGGTCATGCTCGCCGGTGACGAAGACCTGAGTCTTGTGAGCCAGACGCCGGAAGGCAACCGAGTGCAACACTCGCTGCCGGTCAATGGCATAGGGATCCATGTTCCGACCGAACCGTTCCGGATGATCCCGGCCGCGGGTGTTGACCGACGTAACCGCATAGGGCTTGAGCCCTTGTTCGCTCGGGCTGATCTGGAAACCGATACTGGCGTTCATAACCGGCGCCTCGCAAGACCGCTGGATGCAGGTGATTCAGGGGCGGAATTGGCTCATCCGCGAATTCCCGGCAGACCCAGGTCGGCGGCCGCGGCTTTCATTCGATCGTGGATGGCCGCAAGGCTTTCGGGGATCACTCTGGTGTCGCCCACGACGGGCATGAAGTTCGTGTCTCCCTCCCAACGAGGAACGATGTGAACGTGAAGATGGCCAGGCAAGCCCGCACCGGCGCACTTTCCGAAATTCATTCCGATGTTGAACCCCTGCGGGGCAAGTACGGCCGTCAGGAGGCGCTTGGCATCACGGATCTGGCACATCAGCTCGCTCAGCGAAACGTCGTCCATCAAGTCCAGATCGGCCACATGCCCGAGGGGAGCCACGAGCAGATGTCCGGAGTTGTACGGAAAGCTGTTGAATGCCGTCAGGCAGCATGAGCCGCGCCAGATTACGTGGTTCTCGCCGTCGGCTTGGGGGGTAGCGGCATACCGGCAAAGAAAACAGCCATTATCCGGCCGATCGCCGCCGAGCGAACGGATATACTCCATGCGCCAGGGAGCCCACAAATTGCGACTGAACTCTGCCATAACGAGCTGAAGTTTAACTGGCGGCATCCGCAGGGGCAAGCCTTTGCAGTCGTCGGCGGATCTGTTAGACTTCCCGCCTATTATGAGTAAACAAGTGCGATTATCGATCCTGCCATCGAGATCACGGTTGCTCCTCCTGCCCGTGGCGGGGCTCGTTGGCGTCATGATTGTGGCCGGCTTGTCCGGTTGTAGCGCTCCGGAAGAGGACATTCCGCCGGCCGTAGTGAAACCTGTCACGGCCTATGGGCTGAGTCTCGACACCACCGCCACACCGCAGCAGGTTGCCTTTGTTCTGCTTCGCTCGATTGCCGATGACGTGCGGGCCGCCCAGGCGCAGGACGCCAAGCGGCAAAAGGAAGCCCTGCAGCTCACGTACGCACTGGCGGCCTACTCGACCATCGCCCCAAGAATTGGCGAATCCGCGGCCAAACCGGCGGATGCCGCCCGATCGAAAGCCCGGGACAAGCGGCTTTACAGCTTCGTCAAGGACTGGGCCCCGATTGCCGCCCACTATATCCGCAGTTTCGACACCGACGTGGAGGCGGCCGGTCGCAAAATGCGGATCCACTCCCAAACCGCCAGCGCGGTCCATGTCCTGTACGATGTGTGCCACGACCCGGCCGAAACCGACCCCGCCAGGCAGCAAAAGGCGACAATCGACATCGAGCTGACAATGGAGCCGGAGGGCGCCTTGTCGTATTGGCGGGTGGCGAAAGTCACCTTCGCGCAGCCGACGATCGCTTGTTCGGTAACAAAGCTTTCTTCTTCCTGCGTCCGGGGCACCGACGCCAAAAGCGAGGGCTTCACGGTGCGTAACAGCGGCGGGGGTGTCCTCAAGTTTTCGCTCAGCGCAGACCAGACCTGGTTGTTCCTTTCGCCGGCCGGCGGAACCAGCTCCGGCGAAGCCGTGACCATCACGATCAACTACGCGACGTCGTGGCTGGAGCCGGGTGCACATCATGCGACGATCAGTATTGTTGACCCGGCGGCGACGAACAACCCGCAGAAGATCGTTGTCGCACTGAGCGTCGAAGCTTCTGCATCACCGATGGGCGGGACAGAGACCATGCCGGCCGCAGCTTCCGCTCCCTCTTCCGAACCTCCTGGATGATTTGCCATGGATTCCGATCTGGGGATTGCACAGAGTGCCAAACTGCTGCCGATACACGAGATCACCGCGCGGCTTGGTCTGCTGGATGAGGAAGTCGAACCGTTCGGCCGATACAAGGCCAAAGTCCGGCTGTCGGCGATCGAGCGCCTCGGAGAAGAGCAAATCGGCAAGTACGTCGTCGTGACGGGCATCACTCCCACGCCGCTCGGTGAAGGCAAGACCGTCACAACGGTCGGGCTGGCCCAGGCCTTGGCGCGCATCGGAAAGCGCGCCGCGTGCTGCATCCGACAACCATCCATGGGGCCGGTCTTTGGAATCAAAGGAGGCGCCGCCGGCGGCGGGTATTCGCAGGTCCTGCCGATGGAGGACCTGAACCTCCATCTCACCGGCGACATGCACGCAGTCAACAGCGCCCACGCCCTGCTCAGCGCCCTGATCGACACGACGATGGTGAAGGGCAACCCCGGCCGCCTGGATCCGATGAAAGTGGTGTGGCGCCGCTGCGTGGACATGAACGATGCGGCACTACGGGACATCGTGGTGGGGCTTGGGGGCCACGGTTTTCCGCGGGAAACCGGCTTTGATCTGACCAGCGCCAGTGAGGTGATGGCCGTGCTGGCCCTGGCCCGTTCACTCAAAGACCTGCGTCACCGTCTCGGTCGGATCGTCATCGGCTACACCAACCAGGACATCCCCGTCTTTGCCGAGGCGATCCGCGCCGCCGGGGCCATGACCGCCTTGCTCAGAGACGCGATCATGCCCAACGTCCTTCAAACCATCGAGCACGTTCCTGCGTTCGTGCATGCCGGACCGTTCGCCAATATCGCCCACGGCAACAGCTCGATCCTGGCCGACGAAATCGCCCTTCGTTGCGTCGACTACGTCATCACCGAAGCAGGTTTCGGCGCGGACATGGGTTTTGAGAAGTTCTGCAACATCAAGTGTCGGGTCTCGGGCCGAGCGCCGGACGCGGCGGTGCTGGTGGTTACCGTCCGGGCACTGAAGGCCCACAGCGGCCAGTACCGCGTGGTGCCCGGCCGTCCAATCGATCAGACCATCTTCCGGCCAAACGTCGAAAACCTACGGGCCGGTCTGCCCAATATGGAAAAGCACCTCGAGAACGTGGGCAAGTTCAATCTTCCGTGCGTCGTGGCAATCAACCGCTTTCCGACCGACAGCGACGAGGAGATCGCGGCCATCGCGGAGGCCGCGCGCCAGGCCGGGGCTTTCGAAGTGGCCGTCAGCGAAGTCCATGCCCGCGGCGGCGGCGGTGGGCAGGCCTTGGCTGAGGCGGTGGTCAAGGCTGCAAACGCACCTGGCAGAGCTCCCTTCCGCATGCTCTATGAGGACAACTGGCCCGTCAAGAAGAAGATCGAAACCATCGTCAAGGAGATCTACGGCGGAGAGGGGGTCGACTATGAACCAACGGCCAACGCGGCCATCGAGTCGCTGACACGGCTGGGCTTCGGCAACCTGCCGGTCTGCATGGCCAAGACCCAGTATTCGCTTTCACACGATCCCACTCGCCTCGGCCGCCCCACCGGGTTCCGCGTACCGGTCCGCGACGTTCGTCTGGCCGGCGGCGCGGGCTTCCTCACGCCGCTGGTCGGCACGATTCAGACCATGCCTGCCTTCGGGCGCCACCCGGCCGCGATGGACATTGACGTCGACGAAGACGGACGGATCACCGGACTGTTCTGAGTGTTCACGAGGTAGGGCACGGTCGGAGCCGCCGAGGCGGCGGAGACCTGCCGTTCCGGGGGCAACGATACCAAGAGGACGCTGTTAACTCTTGGCGAGTGCCTGATCCTTGCCATGCCGGGTGCCGAGTGCCATGGCTACGGCCTTTGCGCGGCCATGTTCGGCAGGAACGCATGCGGCTGCCCTATCGCTCGCCATGACAAGGGGCGGGGGATAAAACCCTCTTGACCGCAGAGGACGCCGGCGCGCGGCCGCCACAGTCTCCGGGCAGTCTTCTCCGTGCTTTTCGTGCCTCTTCGCGGCCACGAAGTCGTATCCGGCTATTCGCGGACAATGGCCGACGAGGGCGTCGGCCCTACTGGTGGTGCCGAACTCAGCAACGGGGGTGACGTTCCTCTCGATACACCCTTCTCCACACATCATCGAGACCCCACCCTCGCTGCGGCGAGAATGGGCCACCCTGCCTTCGTCATTCATTCGTCATTCGGGTTTCGTCATTCGTCATTCACTTGGGTTGCGGGCAAAGGCCGTGATCATCTCACGGCGCCAGCGGGCCGCCCTGCTACCCCCCTATCGGCGCATTGCGACGCCCAAGCCAGACGTTACTGACGTCGGGAAGGTTGACCTGCAGGGCGGCCGCGAAGTCCCAGAGAGAGTTGCCGCTCAACAAGTCCTCGAGCCCTTCGCTGTAGCGCTTGGCGAAGCGCCGCTGCCACGTCTGGGGGTGCTCGCGCCTGGCAATCAGGGCCGCCTCGTGAATCAGGCGCGCACCGGTGTACCCTCGCTTGATAAGGCGGAGCACATCGTAGACCTCCGGAGGAACGTCCATCTGCTGCAGCTCCTCGCGATACTCCCACAGAAACCGGTCGAGGTATTGCCGGGCAAGTATCCACTCACCTTGCCACGGAAGCGTGCAGCGTATTCCACGAACGCCGGCGTCGAGCCGAGCCCAGATGTACTCGGAGTGACGGATACGATTGGTGGCCCCCTTATGTTTCAACCAGCGCAGCGCGATGGCCTTAACGAGGGTCAATGCCACGACGACGTACTGCGGCAGATTGGAGTCGAGGACACGAAGCTCCAGGGTGGGCGGTTTGCGCTTGCGCCCCGGGCTGAAAACCATTTCATGAGTATTGTCCGAGGTCAACTCGCCGCGCATGACCGGGCGAAAGTAGATATCTGTTGCCCGCAAAAAGCGGTTGGAAGCCTGTGTGGTAATCTGCTTGGCCCAGATGGGCGAATTGGAGCCGATCGCGATCAGGAAAGGAATGTGGTCGTGAATGTGCCAAGCCAGTGAACAGGCTTCGCGGCGCTCGAGTGTCCGCCCCGCGAGCGAGATATGGAGGTGGGCACCCGCGAAACGGTCGCTCCAGCCGCCGACCAGCAGGGGCACCGTGTGCTTGCGGTCGGGATGGTGGCTTCGGTACAGCTTCCGTATGTACTTGCGCAGCCCCGACTTCAACAGGAAGGAGGCCTCGCGCACGGTCTCGAATGGCCGGCTGTTGTATTCGCTGCCGATCGACGTATCGCGGCTGAAGCGCTCCCCATCCTCGGACAAGCCCGGTCGTGGCCGGGACAGACGGCGACCGATCTGATAGTCCGCCGATCCGATGCTGTAGGCTTCCAATTCGACCCCGATGAGGACCCGTTTATGATAATCGTTCAAGGTAATGGCTCTTCATGGCGGCTCCGCGGTACTTCACGCGGCGATTGGGGTTTCAGCATAGCACCAAGTGCGAGAATCTGGCAAGAGCAATCGGTCGCGAATCCCCCGACAAACGGAAGTTCTGTTTCCGTCATTGCTTAGCTCTTCTTGAGGCGATACAAAGCGGAGAGTCAATTGGTTGACATCCGTTGACTGGACGCGGCAGGATCGAACCGCGGCAGCAGACTCATGGCCACCGAACAATTGCGCGAAGTATATCAGGCTCAGCCTTTCAGGCCGTTTGTGCCGGAACTGGCCGACGGCAACGGCGCACCTCAATCACGCAGCGGAGGCTGATGCGACACGCCGGTGGCGCGGGTCCAAGCGACGGTGCCGGGCACTGCTGCAGGAGGGGTACCAGGATCACGGTTCGGACAGTTTGTTGATCGCGGTGCTGATTTCCTCGAAGCCGACCGCCTCCCGCTCCACGCGAACACTCGCCTTATGAACCTCGCCGGCCTTCTGCGTCCAGGTTCCATCGAACTTGCCACCGGTATTGAACAGATACATCGGTCCGGTCGCGGCCGCCGCCGAAACCGCCTGCAGTCCGCCGATTCGCCTGATGCCTGGGATATCGAGATGCTTGAGATACGCGTCGTCGGCTCCCTCGTCGAACTCGTTCATATCAACGATGCAGGCCACGTTCTTCTCCTCGACGGGCTCGTCCGGGACCATCGCCCTGGCGACGAGACATAACGGTCCCATCTTGCCGAACCCGACCAGAGTCACCCGTCTGGTACGGTCCTCATTCATGACCATTCCCAGCACGGTCACAATGTCGTACACCGCCTCGGCCGGGTCCGTCCGGTTGAAGCAGGTGAAGAACTTCGTCGCCCCACGGCCGGGAGCGGGCTGGGTGGCCGGCTTGCGGAGACCGAAAGGCTCAACCACCAGCACGCGGTCCGACAGGTTGGCCCGGCGCCGTATCAGCTCGAGTGTTTGTGATCCGTCGCCGGCCTTTGCAGTCTTCATCCCCTCCAACACCGCGAGCCCCTCGGCCGGCACGATGATCGTTACACGATGCCCACGGCCATCCGACGCCATCATCGAGCTCACTTCTGTTACACGCACCGGCCGGCTGTCCCGAACGTAGACGCACTCCTTGCAGGGCCACAACTGGTCTGTGGTGGAGCTGAGCTCCTTGCGAACGGCCTCACCAGCCTTCGGGAAGCGACTGCCGACCATGTAACCCAATGCACGTCGCACGAAGTCGCCGAGTTTTTGGGCACTTTCAGCACTCTCCGGCCTCATCGCCTCGATCTGCCGGCGGCACAGGTCCTTCCAATGCTGCCGAAACTCATCAAACGTCAACGTGTTCGCGGGCGGGGCATCCTTGGCAAAGACCAGCATGTCCTCGTCCTTGTCCACCCGGATGTCGCCTTCCTTCAAAGAATCCGCGTCCGGCCGGCCGAGCAGGTGCTTGCCGAAAAACCTGTACATCGCCTCGCGGCTGGACTTGTTGTAGTTGTGCTCGGCATCGACGTGGACATTGACCACCCGATCGGCGGCGCCGTACAACTCGTAGATGTGGCGGATCATCGGGAACTCGACCTGCGGCGTGAGCTTGGTCCAGTCGCCGGTGGCGCTGACCATCAGCAGGGGCTTGGGGGCAAAGAGCGCCCCGATATCCATGTTGTCGGTCCCAATCCGAAGCAGCGGCGCATTCTCGCAGATGCAACCACCCTGCATGGTGCTGGAGATCATGTTCACGGGTGCGGCCACGGAAACCCGATCATCAATCGCCGACAGGATGAACGTCTGCGTCCCGCCGCCCGAGGCTCCGGTTACGCCGATCCGCTGCGGATCGACATCCGGAAGCGACTGCAGGAAATCGATCACCCGTATGCTGTTCCAGGTCTGCAAACCGAGAATGCTGAAGCCCCACAACGCGTTCGAGGGTTCATTCCAGACGGCCGCTCGATGCTCGAACTGCTTGCCGCTGTCGTTGTACCCGACCATGTCATAGGCAAATACGACCGCGCCAAGTCTAGCGAGGGTGATGCATCGTGCGGGAATCGATCCGCGTTCCTCGTGGGTGATGCGTCCCTTGTCCCAGTGTCCGTGGGGACAGGCCACCGCCGGGCACTTGCCGGAAGCGTTCTTCGGCCGGTAAAGATTGCCGCACACCAGCACCCCCGGCATGCTCTCGAAGTACGCTTTCTCGATGGTGTAGTCGTCGTGCTCGATCTTGCCGAAGACCTTGGCGTTCAGCGGCGTCCGCGGCGGCTCCGGATCCAACCCGGCAGCGAACCGCACCTGCCCGCGCAGCCACTCCCGCCGTTTTTTCCACTCGTCCAGCGAGCCGTACTTTGTCGGCTTGAACACCGTGTCGGTATCCGGCCAATCGGACCATCGGGGGTCTGAATCACTGTGAGCCGCGCTCTGAGCCGCACAGGCACCAGCCGCCCACAAGAACACCGTCGTCGAAAGCACGATTCGTCGCATCGCAGAACCTCCAGTGAGTTGACAAAAACGGGCACGCGCCGGCTGGGGAGATTGTAACCGGAGATCGCGAGGAGGACAGATGGTCGGAGGTGCCTCCTCGCGAACGCCCGGACGGAAGCGGACCTCGTTTTACCACAAATGCCGCTTGGCGAACGCGTGGCCAGAGCCCTGCTTGACATACTCCTCGAAGGCTTCTGCCTTCCTATCGTCGTGGAATCGAAGGACAACCACCGCCCGCCAGGGTCTGTACTCAGAGGTATGCGGAGACTTCCCGGCGTTATGCTCAGCCAGGCGTTGCCTGAAGTCGGTGCTCGAACCCACGCAGCGCTTCCCGGGATGTGAGACGCTCTCGATCAGGTACACGTACTTCATGCACACCCAATCGGTCGAAGCCCCTGCATAGCGCGAGGGTCGCCCTGCTTTGCCCGAGCTCCGCTTGTGCCCGCCCTGCTTCGCCTGGATTCTGCCTGTGCCCGCCCTGCTTCGCTCGAGCTTCGCTCGCGCTACGCAGGGCATCCTGCATAGCTCCGGACCGGAACCGGGCCGCAGCTATGCAGGATGGAGGCGGCGGGAATCGAACCCGCGTCCCGTGACAATTCGACCGAGGTTTCTACGTGTGTAGCCGTCTGATTTGTTCTCAGACGCCCGTCGCCCAGCGGCAGGCTTCGGCCGTCCCAGCGTCGTGGTAGTCTTACCCGCGTGTCACGTCGCCTACCCTCGCGGGCGTGCCTGCTGTCTGCGTCCGGTCAACTAGCAGGCGTCGTTGACAAGACGGGTCGCCTCATTTAGGCGGCCATGCGCAACTGTGAGTTGGCATTTGTGTTCTTTTGCCAGGTGTTTAGCCAGGCCTCCTGACAACCTGGACACGCCGCCTCGACCTCATTTGCCCGGTCGAGCCCAAATCGCCCCCAAAAAGGGCACTTGTGTCATCTATTATAGTCCCTCGCGGACCGCCCACGCAAGCAGATCTTTGTGCTTCGAGCGAACATTATCGGCGTCTGTGCGCTGAGACGCTATCGGGCCGGCAGAGACACCTCACATGCCCCTGCCGGCCCGATGGGTTACGGACAGATCCGCGGCGTCATCCGCAGCTCCCGCAGCTCCCGCCGCCGAAGATACTCAGCAGCAACGTCAACAACTGAACGAGCCATTCAAACCAAGGCATCACGAAGCCCTCACGTTAAGAAACCTGGCGGTTCATCCGTGCGACCAAACGCACCGGAAAAGCGCGATGAACATCGCCTTGTACCTCCGTGCACTATCAGCGGGGCGGGTCTCTTTGCTCACGCCCCACCGACCAACATATACGCCAACATCACAAGCAATTGCAACAGCCACTGGATCAGCATCATATCCGCAACCTCCCTGTCAATGAGCCCGGCTGCCGGCCTGTGCGAGCGTTCGGCCCTGCGAAAGACCGATGAACATGGCCTCGATCGTCAACTCGATGTTCGCGTTGCGGCCAAGACTCGAATCGGCGTCCGCCAGATGCTTGAGGCAACCGCGCAAGGCCCGCTCGCTCATGTCGGACAAGCAGTCGATCACAGCCGGCTGATCCTCGTTGACCGGCACCATAGCCGCACCGCAACGCCGCCGCAAGGCATCCATGTAGAAATCCGCCAGGGCTGCCAGGAGCATCTGCAACCCGACGCGAGACGCGTCCGTATCAGACATTTCGGGGTCGCGCTCCGCCGCGCACCTGGCCAGCAAGCCGGCATCTTCCACGAAAGGTTTGGCCAACTCGTTGGGGGCGATCCCGGCGTCGTTCCGCAACTTGACGAGTCGGTCGCCCCAGGAGCGTTTCAGCTCAAACAAGCCGTCGTCGATCATCCTGAGCGCCCCCCCGAGGCTGCCCCCCGCGTGGCGGGCGGCGTAGGTCACTTGTTCGGCCCCCGCCTTGGGCCGAAGAGCTTTCAGACGATCGGCCACAAACTCGCCGGGCAGCGACTGAAAGAGTACCTGCTGGCATCTCGACCGCGTCGTTGGGAGCATCCGGTCGAGGGCATCCGTCAAAAGAATGATGAACGTATCCGGCGGGGGCTCTTCAAGCGTCTTGAGCAGCGCGTTCTGGGCCGACTCGTTCAGGCGCTCCGCCTCGCGAACCACGAACACTTTGGCACGCCCGCGGCTTGGTTTTCTGCCCGCAGGCTCAATCAAGAAATATCGGATGATTTCGACGCCCAGAACGAGGGCCTTTTGCTTCCGGATTGTGCCGTCGGGATGGTGCTTGTTGAGCCGGCGATAGATCAGGAATAAGTCGGGGTGGGTCCCGGCATCGACGAGGATACAGTCCTGGCATTGCCCGCAGGCGTCCACTGCTTCACGGGTGCCATGTCCACGGCTTTGCGTGGGCATGTCTTCTCGGCCATCGAGCTCCTCAGCAAAGATCTCTTCCGGCATCGGCACCCGCCTGGGCGATCCGCACAACAGCAGCTTCGCCAGGCGCATGGCGAGCATTTCCTTGCCCACGCCCTCGGGCCCGGCAAACAGGTACGCGTGTGGCATGCGCCGGGAGTCCAGCGCCCGCTGAATAACGCGGTGGGCCCGGTTCTGGTGTCGAACGTCAAAAAACGACACGTTTCAACACCTCCGTGATGCGCTGGTGAACGTCGTCCGGTGAGCCCCCGCCGTCCACGATCTCGACGCGGCCGGGATAAAGCCCGGGCAGTTTCAGGAAGATCTCGCGGACACGTCGGTGAAAATCGATCGGCCGGGCCTCCATCGCGTCGTGGCGAGCACCGGTCGTCTTGTCCTGCCGCCGCCCGACCCGCTTGAGACCTTCATCGGCCGGGAGATCAAGAACGAAGGTGAGCTGCGGCCAGAGGTCCCCCACCGCGAAGCGTCCCAGCTCAATGATCTTCCTGACGTCGTACCCGGCCGCTCCCTGATACGCGCACGTTGCCGATACGAACCGGTCGCAAAGGACGGTCTTGCCCTCACGGACGGCCGGGCCGATCACCTCACCTACAAGCTGGGCCCGCGATGCCATAAACAGGAGTGTCTCACAGCGGACATCCATCGCGGTCAGGAGGTTCCTGTGCAGCAGGATCTCGCGGATCTGATCGCCGATGGCGGTGCCGCCCGGATCGCGGGTGCAAACAACGGGCAGACCCTCGCCCACCAGCTTGCGGGTGAGCAACTCGATTTGCGTGCCCTTGCCCGAGCCGTCAGGACCGTCAAAAACAATGAATCTACCCGCCAGTTTCTCTTTGAGTACCACTATCAGCCTCTTGCTCTTGATGTTCCCGCCCCGAGCCGGACAATACACTACTTAACGGGCCCAACAGTGTAAGCGGGAAGGCCGGGACAAATAAAGGGGCGAGGAGCAAGACGAAAGGCTGAAGGCGAAAGGATGAAGGATGAACAGGGCACCGACCGTGGGCAAGCACCAACCGCTAACAGCCAAGACCCAATAACTGAGATCTAAGGCGGACCGCCTTTTTGCGGGCCGCAACCCAAACGTTCTGCGATCCAGAAGCATGCGCGCAAGTCGCACAGATATCTGGCCGTAAGGTTGTAATAGCTAATAGCCAACATCCAGAAAGGATTCCCAGCAATGAAATCTCATCGTAAGGAATTGTGGTTCAACACTCCCCGTCGCCGCGACTACATCAACATCACCGACCAGGTGTCCGAGGCCGTCCGGGAAAGCGGCGTCCGCGAAGGCCTCTGCCTGGTCAACGCCATGCACATTACGGCCAGCGTGTACATCAACGACGCGGAGTCGGGACTCATTGCCGACTACGACGACTGGCTGGAAAAGCTCGCCCCGCACGAGCCCGTTTCGCAGTACCGCCACAACCGGACCGGCGAGGACAACGGCGACGCCCACCTCAAGCGTCAGATCATGGGCCGCGAGGTGGTCGTGGCCATCACCGCCGGGCAGCTTGACCTCGGCCCGTGGGAACAGATCCACTACGCCGAGTTCGACGGACGGAGAAAGAAGCGCGTGCTGGTAAAGATCATTGGGGACTGAGAAGCCCCCAGTTGCCCGTCGTATCTCACAAAAGTGTAAAAAGGCAGGAAATCTCTCGGAGCGTGGACCGGGAGGGTTGCCGGGATCGGGCTCGGTCGGACACAGGCGAAGCGAGCACAACCCGGCCGCCGTCGGGAAGCGAGACAAGCCGCTCCGCGTACCGCCGCGCCCCGTTCGGCAAACCGGTCGTCGGATCGCTGACGCCGCCGGGTGACGCACACCGGGCTTATCGGTGGTCCCCCGCTTGCGAGCGAGACAAGACGCACAAGAGAACGGGGCGCAAAGCGTCACGGAGAATCCAGGACCAGGCGGAAGCCGATGTAGAAGCTTCGGTAGGCCGGACCGAAGCCGTAGCGGCACGCAACCCGGCAGTGAAATGCGTCGTAGTCCCAAGCTCCCCCGCGAAGAACACGGTACGTGCCGCTGCTTGGACCGGTCGGATTGGAGTACGGACTGCTGCCGTAGTACGTTCCGCTGCTCCAGTCATTACACCACTCCCAGACGTTGCCCACCATGTCGCAGAGGTCGTAATCATTGGCCGCGAAGTAGCCTACCGGGCTGGTGTACGGAGGCGCGCCCGTATCAAAGGCCGGGTGATACCCCTGAGTGGGGCTTTTGTCGTAGGGGTAGTAGGGAACGCCGTCGGACCAATCACTGTAATAGTTTGCCCGGGAGTGCCGGATGTCGTTACTGTCGCTCCATGAAAACCGAGTCTCGGCCGCGCCGCCGCGAGCCGCTTTCTCCCACTCGGCCTCGGTCGGAAGTCGGTAACCGCCGTTCCACTCGCAGTTCCACGTGGACAGGTCGTACGCCGGCGCCTTGCCCTGCATCGCGCTTCGCCAGTTGGCATAGGCCGCCGCACCATACCAGGAAACCCTGACTACTGGGTGGTTTTCTCTTCCAGGCGTCACGCCGAACGTCATGCCGTCCCAGGTAATCCGGCTGCCGGAGGAGCTGGCGGTGGTATCGCAATACGGGTAGCCGGCATCGCCGCCATACTTGTAGACGACGCCGCCGGTCACGGTGATGAGGTTGCCTTGGCTGTTCGCCCAGTTGAGGGCATCAGCGTACTGTTGATTGGTGACCTCGTAGCGATCCATATAAAAAGCGTCGACATAGACCACATGCCGAGGCAGCTCGTCGGCATTGCCCTCATCGAACGAATCGCCCATCACGAACTCGCCGCCAGGGATCAAGACCATAGGCACGCCCGAACCCAAGGACCGCTGGAAGATGCCAAAGTCTGCCTGGTCCACATCCCCATCGGCATCCAGATCCTTGTCGTCACACCCGATTGCCCAAGGCACCCCGGGGCTTGTAGCGCAGTCCTCAAAAAGGTCAAGATCCACGGAATCCACATCGCCGTCGCCGTCGAAGTCTGCCGGAACCACAGCCACGGCCGTACCGCCGAGCAGGCCGGCGGCCAAAACGCAAAACCCTATCAGCATTCGAGACGTGCTCATGCTTCTTCTCCTCGACTTGTTTGGTCTTGCGGGGATGTCTGATCCTCCGCGGAAATGATGCGATCGGTCATCTGACGCGGTGGTAGTGTACCACATTTTCCGACAACACGGCAAGCTATTTTCGGAATTGGGAGAATCCAGGCGGATTGCGGGCTGCGAAAGGGGATCACAAAAGAAACGAAGGCTTGAAGGTGAAGCAGCGAATGATGTGCCAAAGCCGGATGGAGAACGTGAGGATAAAGCTCGCCGGCAGGGCTCAACCGCCGCACGCCGGCCCCCTGCTCGCAGGCAGCAAGCCGCATAAGCAGGCGAATGAGATTGCAGACCGCGCTGTGTGCGACCATGTTCATGCGGCCCTGGAGGCCAAAGGTGAGCCACAGTCCAGGTTGCGGATGGTGGGCGGATTAACGTGGAACTGAAACCTGGGTTCGTTTGGCGCCAAGACAGTTTTCGCCGGTAGCGGGACGCGGTACGAGTGACGGGTATTGCATGTAACAGCTTTTTCGCAGCGTGGTTACTGATGTCGAAAGCGGCCGTTGTCCGAGTTGCCTGGGGCATGCTTTGGGCTCCTTGAGCCGCCGGGAAATCAGTTTAATTGAAGGCCGTAGGGCCAGGGGACCCGCGCGCAGGATCTCCTTTGGGTATTTTGCCGGCATAACATGCGGGGTGCTCCGGAGAAACCGGCGGGAACCGAGCGGGGAGAAGGAAGGAAAGCCAAGGCGGACCGCCTTTTTGCGGGCCGCAACCCAAGCGATCTGCGATCCAGAAACATGCTCGCAAAATGCGCACCAGTCCCGACGAAAAGGATTAAAGGCTGAGCACAAAAGGGAGAGCGGTTCGATGTCCACTCCTACCTGGCACACGGCAAGGCTGGTTTATGAAGAACGGCGAACGGAGATTGAAGAGGGCATGTCCTGTGGCGAAGGGTGAAATACACTGGGGGGTAGTGTTTCGGTTGAAGCCAAGAAACGCGGCAAGAAGGCCCTCTCCAGGGCTCCCTCTGATTGTCCTTGGTCGGGTAGCACGCAACTGGAGGATCCAGGCAGCGGGAGGCGGTTCTACCGGGCATTTGTTCTTCGGCTTCCCTCATACAACTCGTACTTGAGCAATCGGCATTCGATCTTGGCATTGAAGAACGGGATCCGACGGTTGGCTTTCAGGCCGATCTTCTTGGCCAGGTCCAGATTGCCGGTGAACACGTATCCGGTCCATCCGGGACAGCGCTGCTTGAAGAAATCGCCGATTCGCTTGTAGGTGCCTTCAAGCTCGCTGACCTGGCCCATCCGCTCACCGTACTCAGGGTTAAGGATGACGATTCCGGGGCTCGGCGGCAGGGGCGTGTCGGCGAAGTCGCATTTCTCGAACTGGATCAGATGCTCGACACCGGCGGTCATGGCGTTCTTGCGGGCGGCCTGCAAGGCGGCTTCATCGATGTCCGTGGCAATAATCGGGGCCGGCGGGGACTTGGACCGCTGCTTGCGGGCCTCGGCGCGGAGCCGATCCCAGATGTCGCGGTCAAACCCCAGGGTATGCATGAAACCGAAGTTGCTTCTCAGCAGTCCCGGCGGACGATTCGTGGCGATCAATGCCGCCTCGACGGCCAGCGTACCACTGCCGCACATCGGGTTAACCAGCGGCATTGAGCCGTCATAGCCCGTCGACAGAATGACGCCGGCCGCCAGCGTCTCTTGCATCGGGGCCTTATGCGGGATCCGGCGATAACCGCGATCGGAGAGCTTCTGCCCTGAGGTGTTCAGATAGATCCAACAATGATCCTTTCGCCAATACAGGTTGATCACACACCGGTTCCGCTGGGGCCCGGAGTCCGGACGGCGACCCGTCTTCTCGGCCAGTCGGTCCACGATGGCATCCTTGGCCTTCATCGTCGCGTAGGTCCAGTTGTTGATCGCCGGAGTGTCCGTTCGGGAAATGATGCTCAGGTACCCGTCAGAGGGAAGCAGCTTTTCCCACTCCAGGAAAGAAACGTGACGGTACAGGTCTTCGGGCGTCTGGCAGGGAAACTCATCAATCAGGTACAGCACGTAGAACGCGGTTCGCAGATGCAGGTTCAGACGCATGGCGTCGATCAGGGTGCCGGTGGTGTTGATTCCGGCGTCGTCCACCGATGTGATCGGCCAGCCCAGTTGGCGAACCTCGGTTTCCAGCAGGGGTGCCAATCCGGGGGCACAGGTGAGCCGAATGGTTGTGGATGTTTTCAGATCCATAGAGTGTCAGGTTGGTCCTCATGATACGGCGAAATGGCCGAGGTGCGTAGGCGTCTGCTGGCTTGGCATGGCTGCGGAACCCAAGAAAGGGAGCAAGAAAGGACCAGTCTCTTTCCCGGCAAGTGCTCCGAGAGACGGATGTGCGTCAACAGACTTGGTCAGACACGATAGCGTCCGGAAGGTCGTCGGTATTCCGTCTGGGCGATTTTTTCGCGCCATGATGCAGGGACTACTTGACAGAAACCATGAAATCTTCTAACGATAGGCACCATTCAATTGCCGATGTAACCTGAAAGTATTCAGGTTCGTATCGAAGCGGTGCGGCTTCGATCCCGGCGTTGGTCGATTAGGGCGGTCAGTCGATCAGAAAACGCGGGGGTTTGTCGCACAATCGGAACGGTAGCCGAATAACGCCGTCGTGACGGAGACGGCTCAGGAACGACGGATCAAGCACGGAGAAATTCTAGCACAGGAGCGCAAAAACCTATGAGAAGCAAGTGGACAGTCGTGACCTCTGTGTTTCTGGTGGCGCTGCTGGTCGCCTGTACGGCCAGGATGGCGACGGCCCAGCCGGCCACCCAGCCGGCCGCAGCAGCAGAAGATCCTTTTGATGAATTTGTCGAGAAGACGAAGAATCCTTTCCCGGGTTTCAACTGGGGCATGGACCTTCGCAATCGTTGGGAGTACCTCAACAACACCGGGTTCGACAAGCATGCCACGGGCCATGAGACGTCCTACCTGCGCTTCCGCGGCAGATGGTGGGGCACGTTGCAGCCCCTGAAACCCCTCAACTTCGAGGATCTCGAGTTCCACCTCAAGCTTACTTGGGAAGGCCGAAGCTGGTGCGAGCATCCGACGATCAGCGACTAGGAACAGGCCCGCGACCAGGTTCTGTTTGACAACATGTATTTGAAGTACAAGAAGGCGTTCGGACTGCCGCTGACCATCACCGCGGGCCGGCAGGACCTGCCGTTCGCGTGGCTTACGGGTGATGGGACTCCGCTGGATGGATCCAGGACGTTCTTCGTGGACGGGGTCCGCTTCGAATACGATGCCGAAGACATCAAGACAAAATTCGACGTCGCGTGGTTCGAAGTGGACGCCCAGTGGGACCACTGGTTTCCGCGGATCGCCAACAAGCGCGTCCCGGCCTTGGCCACGGAGCAGGATGAGCAAGGCGTGATGGTATATGTGACCAACAAGTCGCTGGCCAAGACTCAGATCGACGGGTATTTCTTCTACAAGCATAACGAAGCCGAGCTTATCCCCGTCAGGAATAACCCGAATACCGACGAACCGCGTCGGTCGGGCGACAACGCAGACATTTACACCTTCGGCGGCCGCGTTGCCGGTGACATTACGGACAACTGGAAATATGATGTCCAGTTGGCCGGCCAGTTCGGCCAGCGTGACGGGCGCGACATCTGCGCGTTGGGCACGCTCAACAGCCTGACCTATCATTTCAATGACAAATACAAGAACCAGGTCTACCTGGAGTACGAGTTCACCTCAGGTGACGATCCCAGCACTCGGGGAACGGACGAGCGTTTCGACATTCTGTGGGGCCGGTATCCAAGATGGACGGAAGGCTACGGATTCTCATACGGTATCGAGAATCGCATCTGGGATCTGGGCAATACGCATCGCGTCGGCCCCGGCTGGCGATGCAAGCCGACGAAGGATATGGACCTGGGTCTGTACTACCAGTTCCTGTTTGCCGATGAGAACACCTACGCTGGAAGGGCCGGGTTCAGCAACAGCGGCTGCTTCCGCGGGCAGATTCTGGTGCCGTACTTCAAGTACGTCTTCAACAAACATGCGTTCCTCAGGGTCATGCCCGAGTTTGTCTTCCCGGGCAACTACTACACGGATGCTCGCAACGATCCGCTGACGTTCTTGCGTCTGGAGTTGAACCTCACCTGGTAAGTGATCTGGAATAGGCGTGGCGTCGGGCGCGCTCCCGACGGCTCGGAAACAGAAGCGGCAGAAGCGGCAGATGCGCCGTTCCTGCCGCTCTGTTTTTTTTGAACAGCCAGGCCGGGATTGCATCATCTGCCCCGAGCGTCGCAACGGGACTGACCGGCAATCGCCATCGTCTTTTTCAGGGGGTTGTTTCCGAACGACCTCGAGTTTCAGGGCCCCCTTCGCGCCTCTCATTGGACCGGCAAAATGACCCTCCCTTCTATCACATTGTCCGCGCGTCGACCGGCAAGACGGCGATCTTATACGATGTCCGCCGCGCACGATGGCGGTCAGGGAGCGGGGCTCATCGGTCGGGTCTGGCGGCGGTTGCCAACGGAGGCGCGATTTGCTAAAAGAACGCGGTTCCATCGGGCGAAAAGGGGCCGAGCGGCACAGGCGTGCGAACCTTGGCGCGGACGAGGAATGCGGCGTGGCAGGTGACGGGCATCAGGTTCGGTTTCGAGTACGCTACAGTGAGACCGACCAGATGGGCACCTTTTACAACTCCCGCGTTCTGGAATGGTTCGAATGCGGGAGGACGGAATGGCTGCGGAGCGTCGGGATACCCTACGCGGAGATGGAAGCCGACGGCACATATTTGCCGGTGGTGGAGGCCCATGTTCGCTATCTTGGCCGGGCTCGTTATGATGACGAGCTGGAAATGTGCGTATCGGCCGGCATGTCAGGGAAGGCAAGCGTTCGATTCGACGTTCGTATAAGGCAGGCCCACAATGGCCAAGGCGTGGCAGAAGGTTATACTGTTCACGCCATTACGGGCGCCGATGGGAAGCCGGTTCGGCCTCCCTCGTGGCTGGTCCGTATCTTTTCGGCCAGTTCGGAGCAGTAAATGCAGCAGACTGATCGTGTGTTATTGAGCGGGAACGAAGCGGTTGCCTTAGCCGCCCGCCGCGCAGGTGTGGCCCTCGGCAGCGGCTACCCTGGCACGCCATCGACGGAAATCCTGGAGACCTTCGGGGAGATGGGTGGCAAGGCTCAGTGGGCGCCGAATGAGAAGGTGGCCTTGGAAGTAGCCCTGGGGGCGGCCTTCGGCGGAGCCAGAGCTCTGGTGACGATGAAGCACGTCGGCTTGAACGTGGCCGCAGATCCGCTGTTTACGGCCGCCTATACGGGGGTGGTCGGGGCGCTGCTCGTGGTTTCGGCCGACGATCCGGGGATGGCGTCGAGCCAGAACGAGCAGGATAACCGCAGGTATGCGGCGGCGGCGGCCGTGCCGATGCTCGAGCCTTCGGATTCGCAGGAGGCTTTTGATTTCACACTGCGGGCCGTGGAGATCTCTGAGAAGTGGAAGATTCCGGTCATCCTGAGGATGACCACGCGGGTATGCCACTCCAAAACCGTCGTGCGGCCGGTCGGCGAGATGCCGGCGCCGGCGCCGAGGTTCGAACACGATATCGCAGGTCGGGTCATGATTCCGGCCCATGCCCGTCCCGCACACCGGCGGCTGCGGGAAAAGATCGCCCAGATTGCGGCATGGAATGAGACCTCGGGGCTTCATCGGGTCATCGACGGAGATCACGGCCTGGGCATCATCACCTCGGGCATCTCCTACGTTCACGTTCGCGAGGCGGCCCCGCAAGCGAGCGTGCTGAAGCTGGGAATGACCCATCCGCTGCCGATGGAGACGGCTCGCAAGTTCGCCGCCGGAGTCGATCGCTGCTTGGTCATCGAGGAAGGCGATCCGTACCTGGTTGAGTCGCTCCGGGCCGGCGGCATTGAGGTTGCGGGCAAGCCGGAGATGTATCGTTTCGGGGAATTGAACGTTGCCCGGGTTCGCCGGATCCTGGCCGGTGACACCACGCCCGAGCCGGCTCCGCCGCGAGGCAAGCCGCCGGCGCTGTGCCTGAGCTGCCCGCACCGCTCGGTCTTCGGCGTGCTCAGCAAGCTGAAATGCATCGTGGCGGGCGACATCGGCTGTTACACGCTGGGCGTTCTGCCCCCCTACCAAGCGATGGACAGTTGCGTGTGCATGGGGGCGAGCATCGGGGTCGGTCTGGGTTTGCGGCAGGTACTGCCCCCCGAGCAGGCGCGGCGGGTGGTCAGCGTCATCGGGGACAGCACCTTCGTTCACAGCGGAATCACCGGCCTGGTTGAGATGGTCTACAATCCTCCTCCCACCGGCCACGTTATACTGATTCTGGACAACGGCACGACGGCGATGACGGGCCTGCAGGAGCATCCGGGTACCGGCCGCACGCTCATGCACGAACCGACGGGGAAAGTCTCGTACGAGGACCTGGCCCGGTCGCTGGGGATTCGCAATGTCCACGTCGTGGATGCCACCAAGGACGAGTCGGCGTTCGAGAAGCTGGTGAGCGACAGCTTGGCGGCCGACGAGTTGACGTTGATCATCGCGCGACGTCCTTGTCTGCTGGCCACGGCCAGAATCAAGGCATATGAACAGGCGGCCTCGTCGGGAGGCAACAAATAGATGACGGAGGAAAACGTGGCCAGTGGTGTGACCAACGTCGTGATTGCCGGACTCGGGGGTCAGGGAGTGCTCAAGGCCTCGGATATCCTGGCCCAAGTGGCTTTCGACGAGGGCCTCGACGTGAAGAAGAGCGAGGTCCACGGCATGGCGCAGCGAGGCGGATCGGTGACCAGCGACGTTCGCTTTGGAGCCGAGGTTTTCAGCCCGATGGTTCCGGCAGGCGAGGCCGATTTCGTCGTGGTGATGGCCCCTGAAGAGGTTGAGGGCAGCAAGCGGCATCTCAAGCCGGGAGGGGTGATGATCGTCCCGGACGACGTGCCGGTCACATCGCTGGACAGCCCGCGCAGCCTGAACGTTGCCCTGCTCGGCGTGCTGAGCGCGTATTTGCCGCTGCCGGAGTCGACCTGGTTATCGGCGGTGAAGGGCAGCCTTGCGGAGAAACTGCACGAAGCGAATATCAAGGCTTTTCTGCTCGGTCGATCGGTCGGGCGCGAGAAACAGGCTTCGTCGGCCTGCTGAGACCGGCGTTATCGCACGGGAGAAGACCAATGTACAAGGAAATGTGGAATGATTTGCCGGGCGGTTTTCACCCGGCCAGCGCTCCGGACTTTCTGCCGATACCGCAGTTGCGAGATCTGCAGTTTCGTCGGCTCACGGCCGTCGTCCGGCGGGCCTACGATCACGTCGAGCTTTTCCGCCAGCGCATGCAGGAGCGAGGGCTGACGCCGGCCGACATCCGGTCACTGGACGACGTCGCCAAGATGCCGTTCATGGTCAAGACGGACCTGCGGGACACATATCCGTTCGGTCTTTTTGCGAGCCCCATGCAGGAAATCGTCCGGTTACACGCGTCGAGCGGGACGACGGGCAAGCCGATCGTGGTGGCCTACACTCAGGAAGACCTGGAGGTCTGGGCCAGCGTCATGGTGCGCACCTTCGCGGCGTGCGGACTGCACCGGGGCGACATCATTCAGAACGCGTATGGTTACGGCCTGTTCACGGGCGGTCTGGGGGCCCACTACGGCGGCGAGGCCCTCGGGGCCACCGTCATTCCCATCTCCGGGGGCAACACGGACCGGCAGATCATGGTGATGAAGGATTTCGGCGTGACGGCGATATGCTGCACGCCGACCTACTTCATCCACCTGATCGAGCGGGCCAAGGAACTGGGCGTGGATATTCGCCAACTGCCCCTGCGAGCCGGTGTTTTCGGAGCGGAACCCTGGAGCGAGGCGATGCGCCAGTACATCGAGAGGGAATCGGGCATCAAGGCGATGGACATCTACGGTCTTTCGGAGATCATCGGTCCGGGCGTGGCGTCCGAGACGCCGTACCAGGAGGGCCTGTTCATCTTCGAGGACCATTTCTATCCTGAAATCATCGATCCGGAGACGTGTGAGGTTCTGCCGGAGGGCCAGGAGGGGGAGCTGGTGCTGACGACCCTGAGTAAGAAGGCCATGCCGGTCATTCGTTACCGCACCCGCGACATCACGGCGTTCATCAGCGGCCCGAGCCGCTGCGGGCGCACGATCCGGCGGATCCGCCGGATCTCCCGGCGCAGCGACGATATGTTCATCATTCGCGGCGTCAACGTCTATCCGTCTCAGATCGAGGCCGCCCTGCTGGCGGTGGAAGGTACCCTGCCGCACTACCAGATCATTCTCACCCGCGAGAAAGGGCTCGACCAGATCACCGTCGAGGTCGAGGTGCTCGCCGAGTGGTTCAGTGACAAGGTGCGGTCGCTGGAGGCCTTGAAGCAGAAGCTGGCCAGTTCGATCGAGCATATCATCGGAATTCGGGTCAACCTGCGTCTGGTGGAGCCGCACACCATTGAGCGGAGCCAGGGCAAGGCCAAGAGAGTCATCGATCGCAGGAACGAGTAGAAAGAGGTCGGACCATGAAACTTCACCAGCTTTCACTGTTCATTGAGAATAAACCGCGGCAGTTGCGGAGCCCGATTCGCATCCTGGCCGAGGCGGGGGTGAACATCCTGACGCTGTGCCTGGCCGACACCCAGCAGTTCGGCATTCTCAGGATGATCGTGCAGGACTGGCAGAAGGCCAAGGCGGCGCTGGAGAAGGGCGGCTGCGTGGTCAATGTCACCGAGGTGATCGCCCTGGAGGTTCCCGACCATCCCGGCGGGCTGGACGACATCCTCGCGGTGATCGAGGAATTCTCGCTGAACATCGAGTACACGTACTCGTTCACGTTCCGGCGGGGCAACCGCGCGGTCCTGGTGTTCCGCTTCGAGGACATGGACGCGGCGGTGGAGGCCTTTCAAGCCAAGGGTATCAACCCGGTATCGAGCGTGGAAATATACGAACAGGCGAACGTCTAGTCGGGCGAATCCGACGGGCGAAGTCCTGCGATCGGGGTTTCCGTCGGGCTTGTGCCGCCGGCCCGGGAAAGCGGATGGTGAGTGTGATGGCCCAGTTCAAGGTGGAGAATCGGATCTGGGATCCTGCCGAGACGATGCCGCGGGCCGAGCTTCGTCGGCTGCAGCTTGAGCGGCTCAAGGATTGCGTCAGGCGCGTCGCAGACGTTCCCTTCTACAGGGAGGCATTCGCCAGCACCGGCGTGAGCGCCGATTCGATTCGTTCGCTGGACGATCTTCGACGTCTTCCTTTCACCACTAAAGACGACCTTCGACGTTATTATCCCTTGGGTTTCCTGGCCGTAGAGCGTGAAAAACTGGTCCGTATTCACGGTTCATCCGGCACGACGGGCAAACCGACGTTTGTCGCCTACACGGCCCAGGACATGGACATCTGGTCGAATCTGTGCGCCCGCTTCCTGGTCGCGGGCGGGCTTCGGCCGGAGCACTTCGTGCAGATTGCGTTCGGTTACGGATTGTTCACTGGAGGTTTCGGTCTGCACCAGGGCGTCGAGAAGGTCGGGGCGGCGATCGTGCCGGCGTCGGCCGGGAACACCCCTCGTCAGCTCATGCTGATCTGCGACTTGAACGTGCAGGTGCTGATCTGCACGCCGAGCTACGCCCTCAACATCGCCGAGGCGGCCCGGGATCAGGGCATGACCCCCGAGCAGATACCGCTCAAGTTCGGGCACTTCGGCGCCGAGCCGTGGACCGAGGACATGCGGACCCGGATCGAACAGGAGCTGGGCATCGTAGCCTTCAACAACTACGGGCTCAGCGAGGTGATCGGTCCGGGCGTCAGCGGAGAGTGCACTCTTCAGCAGGGCATGCACATTCAGGAGGATCACTTCATCGTCGAGTGCGTGGATCCCGACACGCTGGAGCCCGTGGCCACGGGCGAAGCCGGCGAACTGGTTTTCACCACCATCACCAAGGAGGCCTTGCCGCTGATCCGCTACCGCACCCGCGACATCGCCCGACTGGACGATACGCCCTGCCGCTGCGGGCGGACGACGGTGCGGATGAGCCGGGTCATCGGTCGGACCGACGACATGCTGATCATTCGCGGCGTCAACGTCTTTCCCTCTCAGATCGAAGAGGCTCTGCTGCGTGTCGAGGGCACTTCGCCGCACTACCAGATCGAGTTGTCGCGTCCGGGGGCCCTTGACCAGGTCACCGTGCGTGTCGAGGTCCGGCCGGAGGATTTTTCCGACCGTATGCGGGAAATGCAGGCCCTTCGCGACCGCATCGATCGCGAGATCCACGCCATTACCGGGCTGCGGATGAACGTCGAGCTGGTCAAGCCGCAGTCGCTGGAGCGCTTTCAGGGCAAGGCCAAACGGGTCATCGACCGCCGCCAGATGAAGGTGGAGTAAGGTCTTCTTCGAGCGGGAGCGGTTCCTGCTTGCGGTAGACGGTTCCCTGAAAGCCGGCGACGGTCGCGCCTTCCTCGTCGGTTACCTCGATCTGATAGGTGGCGAGCCGTTTGCTGCGGGCGACTTCCCGTGCTCTGGCGGTGAGCACGCCACTGGTGGTGGCTTTCAGGAAGGAGATGTTGGCGTTGATCGCGACCGCCAGCGTGCCATGGGAATTCGAGGCCACCGCGAAGGCAAAATCGGCGAGTGAGAAGATTGCCCCGCCGTGGGTGATGTTGACTCCGTTGAGGTGTTTGTCCTGGATGGTCATCCGAGTCGTCGCCTGGCCGGGCGAGACGTCGACCAGCTCGATGTCCAGGTGCTTGGCCAGCTTGTCACGGTCGAAAAAACGAGCGATCTGCTGCATGTCCATTTCTGTGCTCCGGTGATGGTTGCCATGCACAGTTTAGCGGATTGGGCGGTTGACACAACTTACGAGGGGGCAGTCAATCAGGCGGTCTGCCGCCGGCTGCCCGGTCCTTGGCCGATGGTCCGTCCCATGGCCAGGATGCGGTTCTTGAGGCAGGATCGGCAGTCTTCCGCATTCTCAAAAAGGCAGGCTTTCGACGGGTAGATTTCGTACAGGGTGCGGTATTGCGGGGGGGTGAGATTGGGCATCACCACGTTGGCCCCGCGTGACAGGCCCAGTTCCCGTCCGGCGTCCTTGTTGAGCGTTGCCAGGGCGGTGGTGCTGGGGATGTTCGCGTCGGGGCGGACCAGACGCGTCAGGGCAAGGACCTTGTAGGTCATTAATTCGGTGTTCGGCACCTGTTGCTCGGGGGGTATCGGGCGGAGGCCTGAGTGTTTGGCCAGAGGCGTCGCGGGGTGAGAGATGTACGGTCCCACGCCGATCATATCGAGGTCAAGCCGCCGGAAAGCTTCGAGATCATCCGCGAGGCTGTCGTACGTCTGTCCAGGGATGCCGATCATAACGCCGCTGCCGACTTCATAGCCCAGTTCCCGGAGCTGGTTCAGAATGGCAAAGCGGTCGGATAACCGCCCAGGGCGCGGCGGGTGAATGAGCTTGTATAGCACGGGGTCGGACGTTTCAAACCGCAGCAAGTAGCGGTCGGCGCCGGCCTGGCGCCAGGCAGCCAGGTCCTCCTCGGGCCGCTCGCCGAGGCTGAGCGTGACGGCTAGACTCGTTTCGCTCTTGATCTTGCGAATGACGTCGGCCAGCCATTGTTGCCTGATGCCATCGTCCTCGCCGGATTGGAGCACGACCGTACCGTATCCGAACTCGACCGCGGCGGCCGTGCAGGCCATGATCTCGTCGGCGGTCATCCGATATCGTCGCAAGGATCGGTTCGGCGCCCGCAGGCCACAGTAGGCACACTCGCGCACACAGTGATTGGATATTTCGATCAACCCGCGCAGGTGGACGGCGTCACCCACGTTTCGGCGGCGCGTTTCATCGGCCATCGTCCACAATTGCCCCAGCCGCGATGCGTCATCCTCGCGAAGCCATCGCAAGAGCTCCTCGCGTGTGGGTGTGGGTGCGGCGGCGGGAGGAGTCCGGTTCACGGCAGGCCCTGCGCTTGACGCGATGCGGCTGCACCGAAATCGCGGGCACGACGGAGTATTTCGAGTGCGGCCGGGAATGGTTGCAACGCCCGCTCCAGTATTCCCAGGCTGTGGGCGATGACCAGGCCGTAGTTGGTGATGGGTATCCGGGCCTGCCGGCATCGCATGATTCGGCTGAGCATTTCGCGGCGGTTCCACATGCAGGCTCCGCAGTGAATAATCAGCTTGTAGGACGAGAGGTCCTCGGGGAAATCGTGCCCTTGAACGGTGACAAACTCGATCTTCCCGCCGACGTATTGCGTCAGCCACCGAGGAATCTTCACCCGACCGATGTCCTCGCCGATGGGATGATGCGAACATGCTTCGGCGACGAGGATCCGGTCCCCGGCAACCAGCGAGTCGACGGCCAGCGTCCCTTCGACCTGGGTGATCAGGTCGCCTTTGAACCTCGCAAACAGAATCGAGAAGCTGGTCAGCATGACCTCAGCGGGCGTATCCGCCGCGACCTTGAGAAAGGCCTGCGAATCGGTGACCACGAGCTTGGGCGGCGATTTCAGCCGGTCCAGGGCATTGCGGAGCTCCCGCTCCTTGACCACCATGCAGTAAGCATCGCCGTCCAGCAGGTCGCGAATGGCCTGAACCTGCGGCAGGATCAACCGACCCTTTGGGGCTTCCTTGTCGATGGGAACGACCAGCACCGCCATCTCGCCCGGCCCGACGATGTCTGCGAGGATACGCGGGTTGTTCACGAAGTCGGCCGGAGCGTTGTCCAGCAGGGCCTGGCGGAAATCGAGGATGCCCTGGCCGGAGGTTGCCGCCGTCCGAACCACGGGCACCTTTCGAGCGGCAAGCCGCTCGACAACCGCCGCGTCCGGCATCGCCACGTCGCATTTGTTGAACACCACGAGCACCGGGATTTGTCGCGAGGCCAGTTCATTGAGGATGCGTTCCTCGAAATCACTCCAGATTGACGGCTCGGCGACGATCACGCCCAGGTCCGTGCGATCAAACACCTGGCGCGTTTTTCCGACGCGCAATTCGCCCAAGGCCCCCGCGTCGTCCACTCCGGCGGTGTCGATGAACAACACCGGACCGAGCGGCAGCAGCTCCATGGGCTTCTCGACCGGGTCGGTCGTGGTTCCGGCGAATTCGGACACGATGGACACGTTCTGCCGGGTAACGGCGTTGAGCAGGCTGGATTTGCCGACGTTTCGGCGTCCGAAAATGCCGATATGGAGCCGAAATCCTTTGGGTGTCGAAGTGGTCATGGCGCCCCGCCTTGGCCGACAGGCCCATACTCAGCGTTCGGCCGCCTGATCATGGGCGAGCCGAGACGACAGACGGCCTCGGGGCTGACCATCTCATCGAATGCCTGGGCGGTCAACAACCCCTCTTCGACAACGACATCGCGAATGCAACGTCCGCCCTGGCGTGCTTTGAGCGCGATGCGGCACGCTTGTTCATAGCCCAGAGCCGGCAGCAGGGCGGTCACCGTGGCCGTGGCGGCATCCACATGGCGACGGCAACGGGCCTCGTCGGCTTCGATACCTTCGACACAATACCTTCGCAGCGCGTCGCAGCTTCGCTCGAGTAGTTCGATGCTCTCCAGCAGGCAGCAGGCCACCAGCGGCAAAAAGGGATTCAGTTCCAGGTTTCCGGCGGCACAAGCCATTGTCAGGGTCGCGTCATGCCCCATGACCAGCATCGCCGCCTGGCTGACGGCCTCGGGGATGACCGGGTTGACCTTGCCGGGCATGATCGAAGAGCCTGCCTGAAGCTGTGGCAGACGGATCTCACCCACGCCCGCCTCCGGGCCAGAAGACATGAAACGAAGGTCCGTGCATATTTTGAGGAGCGACGCCGCGCAAGCCTTGAGAATCCCGGAGACCTCAACGAAGACATCGGCGTTTTGTGTGGCATCGACAAGGTTTTCGGCTCGCGCAAAGCCGATGCCGGTCAGGTCTCGCAGCGTCTCTGCAACTCGAAAGATGAAATCCCGAGGGGCTGCAAGCCCCGTTCCGATTGCCGTGCCGCCCAGATTGACAACTCTCAGCCGCTCCTGGCATTTGTAGATGCGCCAGCGATCACGGCTGAACGCTTCGGCATACGCGGCCATTTCCCGCCCGAGCGTGATCAACACCGCATCCTGCATCTGGGTGCGTCCGACCTTGACCACGTGGGCAAAGCGCTTCTCGGCGGCCTGGAAGGCTTCTTGTAGACCGACTACGCGTTCTTCCAGCCCGGCAAGCATGCGGATGGCGGCCAGTCTGAGGGCCGTCGGGTAAGTGTCATTCGTGGATTGGTGAAGGTTGATGTCGTCCAGCGGACTGACTCGCCGGTATTCACCGAGCGGTTCGCCCAGGATTTGAAGGGCGCGATTGGCCAGGACTTCATTGACGTTCATGTTGGTACTGGTGCCGGCTCCGCCTTGCAGCAGGTCAACCTGTACGCCGCCGTCGAGCAATCCCTCGCCCATCTCGCGGCATGCGCGTTCGATGGCGTCGGCCTTGGCTGGGTCATCGGTCCAGCATCCCAAGGCCCGGTTGGTCATCGCGCAGGCGAGCTTCACGGTTCCGTAGGCCCGGATCATTTGAGGGTGTACGGGCCGGCCGGCCAGCGTGAAATGCCGCAGTGCCCGGGCGGTGTGAATGCCGTACAAGGCATCGGCCGGAACGGGCAGGCTGCCGATCAGATCATGCTCGGTGCGCCACGCGCTGCTCATGAATAGCGGGTCCCCCGTGTTGTTGCGGGCATCGGCTCAGACGAAGACGTCGCGTTTCCCCGCGCGGACCTGCTCGATGAGCTTTTCCGCCGTTCGCCGGGCCCGATCGTCCATCTCAGCCAGTACGGACGCAATTCGTTGCTCACCGACCTCGCGAGTGGCCGGGGAGGCGTAATCCAAGAGATACTCCAAGAACGTTGACAGTCCGTTGGGGTCACAATGATGCTTGATCTCGCCGGGCTTGGCCAGGTCCATGAAATCCTGGCCCGTTCGGCCGAGCCGATAGCAGGCCGTGCAGAATGAGGGAATATACCCGAGTTGCGCGACGTCCCGTATGACCTCATCCAGCGGTCGATGGTCTCCGAGGCAAAACTGCGAGGCATCGATGTCCTCGTCCTCTGTGTAACCGCCGGGGTTGGTTCGGCTGCCGGCCGAGATTTGCGACACACCCAGGGCAAAAGTCTCCCGGCGCAGGTTCGGCGTCTCGCGCGTGGACATGATAATCCCGGTGTAGGGGACGGCCAGCCTCAGGATGGCGACGATCTTGCGGAAATCGACATCCGATACGGGGTGAGGGGGGTGACTGGCCAGATCCGCCCCCGTCGCCGGTTCCAGGCGCGGCACGCTGATGGTGTGGGGTCCGACGCCGAACGCGGCTTCGAGGTGCTGAACGTGCTGCAAGAGGGCGAGTATCTCGAATCGCCAATCGAACAATCCGAACAGCACGCCGATGCCGACGTCATCGATGCCGGCCTCCATGGCCCGATCCATGGCCGTGACCCGCCAATCGTAATCTCTCTTTCGGCCGCCGGTATGGACGCGGGCGTACGTTTCGCGGTGATATGTTTCCTGGAAAAGCTGATAGGTGCCGATACCCATGTCCTTGAGTTGGCGAAACTGATCGAGTTCGAGCGGAGCAATATTCACGTTAACGCGGCGAATCTCGCCCCGGCCGCTGCGGACCGAGTAGACGGTCTTGATCGCCCTGAGGATGTAATCAAAACCTTCGTTCGGATAAGACTCGCCGGCAACCAGCAGCACCCGCTTATGCCCCTGCTCCACCAGAATCCTCGTTTCGCGGGCGATCTCGTCCTGAGTGAGCGCCCGGCGTTTGATCGACTTGTTCCCCGAACGGAAAGCGCAGTAGAGGCAGTTGTTGCCGCACAAGTTGGATACATAGAGCGGGGCGAACAGAACCAGGCGCATGCCATAGATGTCCTGCTTGACCTGCCTGGCGGTGGCGAACAGTTCGGCGAGGAGTTCGGGATCGCTGATCTCGGCCAAGACCGCGACGTCCTCCATCGGCAAGCCTTTGAGTTGCCGGGCCTTGGCGAGGATCTCTCGCACGAGGGACGCGTCCTGGTCGCGGTTGTGTGCGAGGATCTCCTCGATCCGTCTCTCACGGATGATATCCGAAGCGGGTAAGCCCACAGTCTCCTGTCTCATCACATCAAGCCTCGTTCATCGTTGTTGCCGCAGGGACCGCCGACGGGGGCGGCCCGGGGGAATCCTTGAGGACCACGGTAAATGTGCTGCCGACGTCCGGTTCGCTTTCGACGGTGGCGCTGCCGTCATAGAGCATGGCCAGCCTCTTGACGATCGACAATCCCAGGCCGCTGCCGAGAATACTGCGGGTTCTGGCGTTCTTAATTCTGACAAACTCGCCGAAGAGTTTTGCGGTTTCCTCCTTGGACATTCCGATGCCCGTGTCGGTCACCGCGATGGTCACGACCTGGCCGGAGCGGTCGACTCGGACGTCGACCCGGCCGTTGTCACGGTTGTATTTCACCGCGTTGGAAATCAGATTGTTCAGTATCATCTCGATCTCGCCGCGGTCGGCGGTCATGGTCACCGGCCCGTCCGCATGAAGCTCGATGGCGATATTCCGCGGCTGGGCGGTGGGCAGGATCGTCTCGATGGACGTCCGGGCGATCTCGCGGACGTCGACCGTGCCGAGGTCGCGGGATTTCTGGCCGGACTCGATCCGGGTCATATCCAGCAGATCGACGATCAACTTCCGCATGTGGTCCACGCGGACGCTGCACCGGCCGACGATCTCATCATAGGCTCCGACGTCGCCGCCGAGGGTGTGATTCTTAATGAGTTGCAGGAACCCGTCGATGGCGTTCAGGGGCGCCTTGAGCTCGTGGCCCAAAACGCGGATGAACTGGAAGCG
This sequence comes from Phycisphaerae bacterium, assembly GCA_035384605.1. Taxonomy (NCBI): domain Bacteria; kingdom Pseudomonadati; phylum Planctomycetota; class Phycisphaerae; species Phycisphaerae bacterium. Next base: position 31,817 of record DAOOIV010000010.1, on the reverse strand, counting down.
GACCTGCCTTTTTTCCTCCGCGAGTTTGCGGGCCTGTCGGGCCAGCATGATTCGGATCGCCGCCTTGCGGACGGTGCTTTTCAGCTCGTCGGGGGTGAACGGCTTGGCCAGGAAATCGTAGGCTCCTCTCTTGGTGGCGACGACCGCCGTCTCGATCGAGGCGTAGGCGGTGATCATGATCGTCAGCAGCTCCGGGCGCGTCCCGGACACCCGGTCCAAGACCTCCAGCCCGCTGATACCCGGGAGCTTGTGATCCAGGAGCAGGATATCCGGCGGCCGTGTGGCCATTTGTTCGATGGCCTGCTCGCCGGTTTCGGCCTGGTCAACAACGAAGGCCACCTCTTCGTGGACGTCGGGGACCATCACCCTGAAGTCTCGCAACGTGCGCTCGACTCCGAGCCTCATGCCCCGTTCGTCGTCGGTAACCAGAATCCGCAGCGTATCCATCATGTCTTGTCCTTCAACAGCCGGGTGAGCTCGGCTTCAAGCTGCTCGATGCGGATGGGTTTGGCCAGGAACGCATCCGCCTTGATCCAGGACTTCTCCTCGTCGGTGGCGGCGTCGAAGTCCAGGCCGGTCTCACCGGTCACGGAAGTCACCATGATGACCGGAATCGACGGGTCTTTCTTCTTGATGTGGTAGCACAGCATGAAGCCGGCATCGGTATCCTCCATCATCACATCCACGATGGCGGCGTCGGGACGGGTGCGGGCGATGATTTCCTCCGCACGTTTCCCGCTGTCCGCGGTGAGGACGTCATAGCCGCCGGCTTTCAGGGCGATTTCCTCCTGCATCAGGAAGTCCGCGTCATCGTCCACCAGAAGGATTGTTTTCTTAGTGTCAGCCATGTTCGTATGTTCCCGTATGCCGTCTCAGTTCTGCCCCGTTGGGGCTGATTCGACCTGTCCGAGGCCCCGTATCATCTCGGTCCCCGAAACCTGGTTCATCTCTCTCTGTTCGCGTCTCGGCAGCGTCACCGTGAAGGTTGTCCCGGTCGGGCCGGCGGCCGGGTCGGCGTTGGATTCCACGCGGATATCTCCGCAGTGCATCTTCACGATACCGTATGTGACCGCCAGTCCCAAACCGGTTCCCTTGCCGATCTGTTTAGTGGTGAAGAACGGCTCAAAGATCTTTTTCATATTCTGTTCAGGAATGCCCACGCCGGTATCGCCGACGACGAATCTGATATTGTCGGCATCGCCCGTGACCCGGACGGTCAGCGTGCCGCCCTTCTCCATGGCCGCGACGGCGTTGCTGATCAGGTTTGTCAACACCTGGATGATCTGATCCCGGTCGATCTCGGCGACGGGGTCCGCGATCTCCGTGTCGATCTTCACCGTGACGTTGGGCGGGATGGTGAAGGTCTTGATCGATCGCCGCACCAGTTCCCGGACATCGGTGGGATAGCGCACCACCTTGTTCTGGCGTGCGAAGTGGAGCAGGCCAGCGACGATCTTCTTGCAGCGATCGGCCTGTTCCGCGATCATCGCCAGGTCTTCGCGCATCTTGGTTTTGTCCCTGTACTCCTCGAGCATCAGGTGAGCGTACATCAGGACGACGCCGAGGGGGTTATTCACTTCGTGGGCGATACCCGCGGCAAGCTGGCCCATACTGGCGAGCTTTTCGGCCTGGATCAGGGCTTCCTGCGTGCTGGCCAACTGTTCGTGCGACGCGGCCAGTTCTTTGATGGTTTGCCTGAGCTTCTCGATGGTGTACGGCAGGCACATTTCCGTCTCGGCCAGCCCTTTATAGATCGCGATGGCGTGCTCCATGCACGTGTCGTAGCCGCAGGCCCCGCAATTGAGCTCGTCTTTCGGCGAGAACTTGCCCATGCGGATGAGGATCTGGTTGAGCTGTTCGTCGGCGGGCGTCGGAATGCGCTGATCGTTGGCCACGTAGGAGCGGCGCAGATCAAGCCCGGCAAAGCGTTCCATATCTTCGTGCCAGCGTGCCAGATCGAGCGATTCGATCCGCTTGCAGAAGTACTTCCTCATATGGCGGCGGCGGTTGAACAGCGGCAGGTCGTTGCTGATGCCCGCCCCCATGATGCAACCCTCGCAGGCCAGGACCTCGAGTAGTCTGGCTCCCAGGTCGCCGGAGGCGAATTCCTTGATGGCTTCCAAGGTATGCATACGGCCGGCGGTGGCGACGACCTCGCCGGTCATCAGATCCTCGCGGATGTCGGCGGCCTGGAGGACGCCGCGGCTGACGGGAAACATTGCGCCGGTCGCTCCGTGCGGCGGATCGAATTCGCAGGGTTCCACGTTGTCCGGGCGAATGTTGCGCGCGGCGAGCATTTCCCGCAACTCGGGGAACGTCAGGACGGCATCGATCTCGCCCGCCACAGGCTTGCTTTCGGCCTCAGCCTTCTTGGCAATGCAAGGGCCGATGAAAACGATCTTGAGGTCGTTGCCGTGCAGTTGTCGGAGCGCCCTGGCCGTGGCGATCATGGGCGAAACGACCGGGGTGAGAGAGTCGAGAAGATCCGGATAGTAGCGTTCGACGTAGCCGACGATGGCCGGGCAGCTCGTGGTGATGTATCGTTTGTCGTCGTTTCGGGACAGGAGACGGCGATACTCGCGGGCGACCAAATCAGCGCCGAAGGCCACCTCGTTCACCAACTCGAACCCCAAAGCCCAGAGCATGCCCACCACCTGGTGGGGGTCGGCGTCGACGAACTCCGCGGGGAAGCTGGGTGCCACACAGGCCGCCACCTTTCGGCCTGAGGCCAGAAGAGCCTCGACCTCCTTGATCGAGCTGCGCACCTCCTTGGCTCCCTGTGAACACACCTTGACGCAGTTGCCGCAGGCGATGCAGCGGTCTCCGATCACCTGGGCCTGGCCGTCCACGATGCGTATCGCCTTGGCGGGGCATTCGCGCACACACGTGTAGCACATACGGCAGTGTTCTTTGATCGTGCTGATGAATGCGGTGCCCATGACAGCTCTCCGGCCGCGTCAGGCCAGTACTTCCCGTTTAACGTAGTGCGTGTGCAGCAGGTGATGACTCCTTTCACTCAGCGGTCGACCGAGATACTCCTCGTAAATGCGCCGCACGGACGCGTTGCCGTGCGAGGTCCGACGGCTTTCGACGGAGTCAATCCGGTAGAGAGCCTGCATTCTGGTTCGAACGGCGTCCATGTCGGTGTTGATCGGCTGGCCGCCGCCGGCCACACAACCACCCGGACAGCTCATGACCTCGATGAAGTGCAGGTCCTTGCGTCCCGCCAGGATCTGATCGAGCAGTCGGCGGGCATTTGCCAGGCCGCTGACGACCGCGACTCCGATGTCCATGCCGGCAATCTGCAGGCGAGCCTCTTTGACGCCCGCCAGACCGCGAACGGGCTGCACGGTGAGGTCCGCAAGCTCCTTGCCGGTGATCAGGTAATGGGCGGTGCGGATCGCGGCTTCCATGACTCCGCCGCTGGCACCGAACAGTTTTCCTGCGGTTGTGCGTTCACCGAAGGGTGTATCGGCGGTATCGCCGGGCAGCTCGCGCAAGTCGAGTCCCCGCATCCGGATCATGCGGGCCAGTTCGCGCGTGGTCAACACCGCATCGATATCGGGCAGGCCGTTGCGGCACATTTCCGGGCGTCCGGCCTCGAACTTCTTGGCGGTGCAGGGCATGATGCTGACGCTGAAGATTCTGGCGGGGTCGATGCCCTCGCGCTCGGCAAAGTAGCTCTTGATGACGGCCCCCAGCATCTGTTGCGGACTCTTGCAGGTCGACAGATTGGGCATCAAATCGGGGTAAAACGTTTCGACGAACTTGATCCAGGCGGGAGAGCAGCTTGTCATCATCGGGAGACGCCCGCCGTTCTTGATTCGGTGAACCAGCTCGGAGGCTTCTTCCATGATCGTCAGGTCGGCGGAGAAGCTGGTGTCGAACACCCGCTTGAAACCCAGGAGACGCAGGGCCGTGGTCATGGCTCCGTTGACGTCGGAGCCTGGCGGCATCCCGAATTCCTCCCCCAGGGTCACTGAGATCGCGGGAGCGTGCTGAACCACCACCATGAGGTCCGGATGGTTGAGTGCGTCCGCCACCTCCTTCATGTGGCTCTGCTCGCGGAGCGCACCCGTCGGGCAGACTCTGACACACTGGCCGCAGTAGACGCAGCTCGATACGTTGACGCCTTCGTTGAACGCGGTGCCGACGGTGGTTTTCGAACCGCGACCGATGAAGTCAATGGCCGCGACGCCCTGAATTTCCTCGCAGACCCGCACGCACTTGCCGCACAGGATGCATTTGGCCGGGTCGCGGACCAATGACGGGCTCGACGTGTCGAGGGCGTGCCGGTTCTTTCCGCCGGAAAACCGCCGGCTGCGAACGCCGAGCTCGGCCGCCAACCGCTGGAGATCGCAGTTCTCGTTTCTAACGCAGTAGAGGCAATCGTCGGGGTGGTTGGCCAGCAGAAGCTCGACGATGGTCTTGCGGGCTCGCAGAGCCCGAGGCGAGTGGGTCTGTACCTTCAGGCCTTCGGAAACCGGAAAGGCGCAGCTCGGCACCAGTCCGCGCTGCCCTTCCACTTCAACGACGCACATCCGGCATGCGCCGGTGGGAAACAGCCCTTCGATCTGACAGAGCGTCGGCACCTTGATGCCTGCACGTCGCAGCGCCGCAAGAAGCATTTCGCCTGGTTCGGCTTCCACTGGACGGCCATTTACTTCGATGGTGATCATTGGCGTTCTCAGGCTCCCGTTTCCCGCCGCTTGATCGAGGCACGTTTTCCGCGGCTGTTGCACCGCCGCTTCGACCCTCGACCACCGCAGGATGTCTCAATGCGCTGCCGTTTCATTCCTTGACGACGGCTTCAAACCTGCAACTCTCCAGGCACGATCCGCACGCGATGCACTTGTCGGTGATGATGTAGTGCGGGCTTTTGGGCGTTCCCATGACGGCCTGCACCGGGCATCGTTTAGCGCACAAGGTGCAGCCTCTGCATTTCTCGGCGATAATACGGTACGTTACCAGATCCTGGCAGACGCCCGCCGGGCAGCGGCGCTCGTAGATGTGCGCCTCGTACTCATCTCTGAACCAGCGCAGCGTGCTGAGCACCGGATTGGGAGCCGTCTGTCCCAGGCCGCACAGGCTGGTGTCGCGGATCACCTCAGCCAGCCTCGGCAGGTGCATGACGCTCTGGAACCGGGTGAGGGCGTCGATATCCTTCTCGCTCTTGCGGCCGCGGGTGATCCGCTGGAGCGTCTCGAGCATCCGGCGGGTCCCTTCACGGCACGGAATGCACTTGCCGCAGCTTTCCCGCTGGATGAAATCCATGAAGAACTTGGCGACGTCGACCATGCAGGTGTCTTCGTCCATGACCACCAGGCCGCCCGAACCCATCATGGCGCCGACGGTTTTGAGCGACTCGTAGTCCACGTCGATGTCGAGATGTTGGGTCGGGATGCAACCGCCGGAAGGACCGCCGATCTGAACGGCCTTGTATGCCTTGCCGTTGGGAATGCCGCCGCCGATGTCAAAAACGATCCGTCGGATGGTCGTACCCATGGCGACTTCGACCAGGCCGGTGCGGGCGACCTTGCCGGAGAGAGCGAAAACCTTGGTTCCCTTGCTGCTTTTTGTGCCGACGGCGCTGAATCGTTCCGCCCCGATGGTCAGCAGGGTCGGGAGGTTGGCGAGGGTCTCAACGTTGTTGATGATCGTCGGCTTATCGAAAAGCCCGCGAACGGCCGGGAACGGAGGACGAGGGCGGGGCATCCCGCGTTTGCCTTCGATGCTGTGGATCAAGGCCGTTTCCTCTCCGCACACAAACGCGCCTGCTCCCATTTTGATCACGATTTCCAGGGAGAAGCCGCGGCCGAGGATGTTGTTCCCGAGAAGGCGATAATCGCGGGCCTGTTTGATGGCCGCTTTGAGTCTTTCAATTGCCAGCGGGTATTCCGCCCGAATGTAGACGTAAGCCTTGTCGGCTCCGATCGCGTACGCGGCGATCGCCATGCCTTCAAGCAGGCGGTGTGGATCGCCTTCAATGACCGCGCGATCCATGAACGCTCCGGGATCGCCTTCGTCGGCGTTGCAGACCAGGTATTTCCCTGAGCCGGCAGCCGATCTCGCGAATTTCCATTTCCTGCCCGTGGGGAAGCCTCCGCCGCCGCGCCCGCGAAGACCGCTTGCTTCAACGAGATCGCAGACCTGCTCGGGGGTTTGGGCGGACAGCATCCTGGCCAGGGCGGTATATCCGCCGCGGGCGATGTATTCGTCGATGCTGGACGGATCCATGATCCCGCAGTTGGCAAGCACCCATCGCATCTGCGGAGCGAAAAAGGGGTGCTCATCAAGACACGGAACGTCGGGCCACATCTCACCGAACTCGGTGCGATGCTGGCCGATGACCGACTCGGCGGGCACGGTCCCCTGCATCATCGCATCCAGCAGGGTCGGGACTCTGTCCTCGGTGATTCCCTTGAATGAGACGCGTGCCTTTCCGGGAAGCTGGACATCAACGATCGGCTCGGCCGAACACAAGCCGATGCACCCCACCCCGATCAGGTCGGCCTCGATGTTGTTCTGCCTCAGATACTCCTTGATCGCCCCGACGGTAAACCGGGCCCCCGCGCCCAAACCGCATGTTCCCGTGCCGACGTAGATCGTCGGGCGCGTCACCCTGTCGTGTCTGAGCAGTGCAAGCCGATCCTGTTGAGCGGGATCGCTGCTCATCACGTGTGCGAGGACGGTCGGGTAGCCCTGGTCCGCGGCATGTTCGTGGCAGCATGCGCTGATTGTCTCAGGCGGCTTGGTCATTGCTGCCCCTTCCTGCCGCTCTGGCTCTGTATGAATCGATGATCCCCTTGACCTTCTGAGTGGTGACGCCGGCGTGGAACTCACCGCTGATATTGATCACCGGGGCCAGGCCACACGCTCCGATGCAAGCCACGACCTCCAGACTGAACGTGCCGTCGCGTGAGGTCTGGCCGGGCTCGATTTTCAGCTCGCGTCTGATCGCATCGAGGACGGCCGCTGATCCTTTCACATGGCAGGCCGTCCCGCGACAAACCTGGATGTGGAAGCGTCCCTGAGGTTGGAACCGGAACTGGTTGTAGAACGTGGCGACGCCGTAAATCTTGCTCGCCGGCAGACCCAGATGTCTGCCAATGCGAACGACGGCTTCGCGAGAGAGATACCCTTGCGTTTCCTGCACGTCTTGGAGGATGGGTATCAGCGCGTCGCGTTTCGCGTCGCGATGTTTTGCCAGAATGGCATCAATGTCCGGCGTCACCAAGTCAACACCTCTCCTTTCATTGGCTGATTCGATCACCGGCCGCGACGGAAGCGGGCCTTGCGATCACAGCACCGGGCAGGAGCCCGAGCCCCCGCCCAAGCATGCGGCGAGACTTCGTACCTTTTTTCACGAGCAAGCTGCATGCCAGATCGAATGATTAGCCCCCGAAGCTTGCTCGGTTCGGACAAATGGCCACAAGGTCCGATAATCCGCAAGGTATTAACACGATTTCTGCACTAGAGGAACTTGCACGTTAATCACGCGCCTTGAAGGGCTCGTTTTTCTCAGTCTCGGGGTGGTTTTGTGTATGGTTCGCCCATACAGTGTATGGCCAAGCTGGCCTGATGTTTCCAGCATTGAGTTCGTGCAGATGTTGTCGTAGCCGACTTGAGGCCCGCGCGAGGCCAGGAGAGTGGTGTGTCCACCAGTTTGAGATACGGCACTTGCGGCCACACCGCTCTGGCGGGCGGCAAGTCAGCCGTGTCCGTCGCGGTCGTTGACCAGCTCAGATCGAACGCGCCTGATGCGGCGGCACAGCCGCGTTCAGCCGGCTTTAAGGGCCGTTGCATCCGGGCAGCCGGCGCACGGCTGTCAGATCGCCTGCCACCGACGAGTTGCTCCCGGCGATTCGGGTCGGTGCGCGCGGACCGGACCGCCAGGCCGCTTCTCACCGGCAAGATAGCCGATCAAAGCGGGGACCAGGGGCTCGGCCCGAGTGACGCGATCGTGTTGCCGCGCCAAGGGATGTTGGAGTGTCAAAGCAGAGCCGGAACGGAGACTACGTTCGCGATAACGCTGTGCGTGAACGATCAAGAGGGCCGGCAGCCGGCGCAGGAGGCCGATGCTCATGGCTGACATGGAGAAGACATTCGCAAGCCAGCGTGTGCTGGTGATCGACGATGAGGTGGTCATCGGTTTGAGTTGCCGCCGTTGCCTGGAGCCGGATGGACACCGCGTCGATTGCATCGAAGACCCCAGGCGAGGCCTGGAAGCCGCCTTGACGGGCGATTACGACGTGATTTTTCTCGACCTGATGATGCCAGGGTTGCATGGCATGGACGTCTTGAAGCAGGTCAAGGCCGCCGGCGTCGCGGCGGAGGTGATCATCATCACGGGATACTCGACGGTCCAGTCCGCCGTGGAGGCCATGAAACAGGGAGCGGCCGACTATCTCAGCAAGCCGTTCACTCCGGACGAGCTGCGTCTGGTGTTCAGAAAAGCCGCGGAGCGATCGGCCCTGATCCGGGAAAACGCGGCGCTTCGCCGGGCTCTCGAAATCGATAAGGGGTTCGAAGGCATCATCGGCGAAAGCCGGTCCATGGAACGCGTATTCGGCCTGATTCGCAGGGTTGCACCGACGGACGGCACGGTGTTGGTGAGGGGTGAAAGCGGTACCGGCAAGGAGATGGTGGTAAGAGCGATCCACCGCCTCAGCCGCCGCAGGAACCAGCCGCTGCTGGGTTGCGACTGCAGCTCGTTGGCTCCGACCCTTCTGGAAAGCGAGCTGTTCGGTCACGTCAAAGGGTCGTTTTCCGGTGCGATTGCCACGAAGCAGGGTTTGTTCGAGGTGGCCGACAAGGGCACCTTGTTTCTCGACGAGGTCGCCAACCTCAGCCTTGAGACGCAAGGCAAGCTGTTGCGGGTGCTGGAGACGCGCAGAGTTCGCAAGGTCGGCGACACCTCTGAACGGGAGGTGGATATCCGGCTGATTGCCGCCACAAATCGCGATCTGATGCAGATGGTGAAAGACGGGGCTTTCAGGGAGGATCTGTACTACCGTCTCAACGTCGTGCCGATTGACCTGCCGCCTCTGCGAGCACGGCAGGGAGACATCCCGAAGCTGGCCATGGTTTTCCTGGAACGCTGCTGTCGTCAGAATGAGATCAGCTTCAAGAGCTTTACACCCGAGGCGATGGCGATGATGGAGGCGTATTCCTGGCCGGGCAACGTCCGGGAACTGCGAAACGTCGTCGAACGGCTGGCCATTCTCTGTGATTCCGACCGGATCGAGGTCAGGCATCTACCTCTCGAGATTCGACAAGCGCCGATTTCGGCCGGTACCGCTCCGCTGCCGAAGACATGGGAAGAGTTCAAGAATCTCAAGCAGCAGGTTCGCGATGCGGCGGTGCAGGAACTGGAACGTCGCTTCCTGAGCAACGCTCTTCAGCAATGCGAGGGTAACGTCAGCAAGGCGGCAGAGCATGTCGGCATGCAGAGAACTCACTTCCATGCCTTGATGCGCAAGCACAATCTGAGCTCAGAACCGGGCGGGTAAAGCGTGTACGCGCGACGGACACCTGTACGGTCTGGTCTTACAGCTTCCAGGGCAAGCGCTTGAAGGCCGCGACGTCCTGCTCGTCCTTGCGTCGCAAGATACCGCGTTTGAATCTCGCGTTTCATCGTGTTTCGTCAGATCCGAGGCCTCAGGTGAGCCCGTACCGGCATCGGCCGCTGAAAACATCGGCATCCGAAACAGGAGTCGTTGGCACGCTTGTTGCCTCGGGTACCAAGAGGCGATTGTGGCGGCGACACGGAGGCAAAGCATGGACAGCCGGCGCACGCTCCTGGTTGTGGCGGACGAAAAGGATCCGCTGGGACGGGGGTATCTTGCGCTGCTTCAGGCCTGCGGGGCGGAAATCCGCACGGTCTGTCGGACCGAAGAGGCGTTGCGTCTTGTGGCGAGCGCCGATGTGGCCGGGATTCTCCTTAGAACGTCCCGGGTGAAGCAGGATCGAGACAGGTGTCTGCGCATCCTGGCGCAGAAGAAACCCGAGACACCGACTATTCTCTGGGCCGATTCTCGCGGCGGCGGACTGGCTCTCTCCATGGCCAGCCCGGGCATCTCGCAATGTCTGACGGAACCGGTCAGTCCCGAGGAGATGGCCCAAGCCCTGTGGCGACTGATTCGCAGGCGGAACACTGTGTCCGGGTCGCTCGCGAGCGGTGACCCCTTGTTTGCCTCCAAGCAAGGAATTCGGGGCGACAAGTACTGCTTTCGGAATGAGTCCTGGTTCCAGATGTCGCATACCGGTCTGGCGGTGATCGGTGTTTTTCCCCCGGTCCATCCACTGGGCACATTCAGATCGGTGAGTCTTCCGAGCACCGGCGAAATCGTTTATCAGGGTTTACCCCTAGCAAGCATCCAAGCCGAGGGAATGGCGCCGCGATTGGTTGCCTCACCGCTGACGGGTGTGATCGTCGACGTGAATGCGGAGTTGGATTGTCGTCCTGAAGCATTGCTTGAGGCTTCATGTGACGAGTCCTGGCTTGCATGGATTTTTCCGACTCGGTTGGCGGAGGAACTGCCGCATTGCGGACTGCGACATGTGGTCTTGGTGAACAGCAACCCGGTTTCGGCGGCGGCGCAGCGCGTCGCCCTGATGAAACTGGGCTGTGAGGTCAAAGTGGTTTCGGGCTGGGCGGAGGCGATTCAAGTACTCTGGGAACGCGATAGCACTATAATCGTCATAGATGCGGCTTCGGTGGCCGAGAATGGTCCTGAAATCGCCGCGAGATTGCGATCCGCAGCGCCGGAGGTAAGAATAGTGGTTGTCGCATCGGTGGGCGCGCAACGGGAGGCGGCATATCGCCGTCTGGGCGTATTCTACTATGCGATCGAACCTTTTGCAGACGGCGAGATTAGTGATATACTGGGCGCGACTTTCCGGCCGACGGTCGAGACCCTGGAAACTTGCGACTGGAAGCCGGAATCGTACCGTGGGATCCGCATTGCGAACCGCGAGGGACGTGAGGTTCGCCTTTTGACTTCGGGGGGGCTGCTTCAGCAGGGCAACGCACTCGGTGCATGGATCTGCCGTAAGCTGCGGCAGCGACTGATCCCATACGAGATGATCTCCGGGCAAGGCGGTCTCACTCCGGCCGTGATCCGGGATGAGGCAAATAGGTGCGACCGTCTTGTTGTCCTGGCCGCCAGGGACACGGGACGACTGCCGGGCAGTCTGGTCCGAGACAGCAGGGGCGAACTCGTGACGGTCCCGCCCGAGCTTGCGGGCAAGGTGATCGGCCTGGTGGTCCAGCCGGATCCGGCGGGCGGTGCCGTCGGACGGACGGAGGTGCTCACGGCCGCCTCGCTGGCCGAGCACGTGGTCGTTGAAATGCTGTTGGAGCGACCGCGGCTCAGCCGATCGGGGAAAACGCCGTCAGCGAGACGTCGCCGTCGCGGAACGGCGGCGGCTAAACGGTCGCGAGGCTTGAGCTCGCAGGTTTCGGGAGTGACGACGTGATGCAGAAGTCGCCGAGCATGGTCGACGTCATCGAGGAACTCGCTCACACGCGGGTACACGACTGTTACCAGTGCGGTAAATGCTCCGCCGGCTGCCCCATGGCCGACCACATGGACGTGATTCCCAGCCAGATCATGCGGCTGGTGCAGATGGAACGACTGGACAAGGCCATGAAGGCCGAGTCGATCTGGCTGTGCGTCTCTTGTCAAACGTGCTCGACTCGATGTCCCAAGTCGGTGAACGTTGCGGGCGTGATTGACGCCTTGCGGCAGCTCTCGGTCGAACAGAATGTGGCCTCGCCGGCGCAGCAGCGAACAGTGGTGTTCCAGAAGGCGTTTCTGAGCAACATCCGCCGCAACGGCCGGCTGAAGGAACTTGAACTTGTGGGCTTGTTCAAGGTAGGGGCTTTTGTGAAGGATCCGAGCATTGCCTTCCTCTTCAAGGATTCGCTTCTGGCCCCGAAGATGATAGCCCGCGGCAAGTTTCATCCGATCGGCGAAAGTGTGAACGACCGCGACGTTGTGCGTCGGATTTTTGACCGCTGCATGAGTTCGTCGGGCAAGAATGACAAGGGTTGAACCGATGGAGATTGGCTATTACCCCGGATGTGCGCTTCACGGCTCGTCGAACGACTATGAAAGGTCGGTTCGGGCCTGCTTGAACGCGCTGGGCGTGAACCTTCGCGAACTTGACGACTGGATCTGCTGCGGGGCTACAGCCGCCCACTCGCTCAACCAGAAGCTGGCGGTGGCGTTACCGGCCAGAAGCCTCGGAATCGCCGAACGCGACGGTTACGACGATCTGCTGGCCCCCTGCCCGATGTGCTCGATGGAACTTCTCAAGGCGAAGATGTTGATCTCGGGCGATGCGGCGTTGCGGAAGGAGATGTCCGAGGTTGTCGAACTGCCCGTTGAAGGCCGCACCAGCGTTCTTAATCTGATCCAGGTTTTTCAAAGGATCGGCTATGACAAGGTGAAAGAGGCGGCGAAGGTGTCGCTGTCGGGCTACAAGCCGGCCTGTTACTACGGCTGCCTGCTTACGCGGCCGCCGGAGGTTCTGCGATTCGACGACTGCGAACAGCCGAGCTCCATGGAGACGCTGCTGGCATCCCTGGGAGCCGCTCCGGTCGAGTGGAATTACAAGACGGAATGCTGCGGCGCCGGCATGACCATGTGCAACGAAGACACGGTGCTCAACCTGTCGCACAAGATTCTCAGCAATGCGGCCCGACACGGAGCCAACTGCGTTGTCGTCGCCTGCCCGATGTGTCATGTCAACCTGGACATGAAGCAGGCGGACGTCGAGCGACGCTACGGGGTTCAGCATGGGATGATGATCTATTACTTGTCGGATCTGGTCGGCCTGGCGCTGGGCCTGGATGAGGAGGCGTTGGGCATCAACCGGCACTATGTTTCAAAGCGGTAGGGACTTATGGCCAGAATAGGCGTGTTTGTCTGCTGGTGCGGCGAGAACATCGCCCGGAACGTCGACTGCGGCAAGGTTTCCGAGGCCGCGAGCCGGTTTCCGGGCGTTGTCTGTTCCGTGGACTACAAGTACATGTGCTCGGATCCCGGCCAGGCGATGATCCGCGAACGAATCATCAAGGACAGGCTGACCGGCGTGGTGGTCGCTTCGTGTTCGCCGCACATGCACCTCAAGACGTTCCGCAAGGCGGCCGAGCAAGAGGGGCTGAATCCGTATCTGGTCGAGATGGCTAACATCCGGGAGCACTGCTCGTGGGTGCACCATGACAAGGAAAAAGCCACGGCCAAGGCCATTGAACTGGTCCGTATGGCCGTCGCCAAAGTGATGTACAACCATCCTCTTGATCCGATCCGAGTGCCGGTGACCAAGCGGGCCCTGGTGATCGGCGGAGGCGTGGCGGGCATTCAGGCGGCCCTGGACATCGCCGACGCCGGTTACGAAGTGGTGATGGTCGAGCGCGAGCCGTCCATTGGCGGCAAGATGGCCGGTTTGTCCGAGACTTTTCCGACGCTGGACTGCTCACAGTGCATTCTCACGCCTCGAATGGTTGAAGTGGGCCAGCATCCGAAGATCCGGCTGCACACCTACTCGGAGGTTCAGAGCGTCGAAGGCTACGTCGGCAACTTCAAGGTGAACATCCTCAAGCGGGCCCGCTACGTGGATATGAAGAAGTGCACGGGCTGCGGGGCCTGCTGGAACGCCTGTCCGTCGAAGAAGACGCTCAGCGAGTTCGATTTCGGCATGGGCACGCGGACGGCGATCTATGTGCCGTTCCCGCAGGCGGTGCCGGCGAGGCCGGTGATCGACGCCAACGCCTGCCTCATGCTGACCAAGGGCAAGTGCGGCCTGTGCGAAAAGAAATGCGCCGCCAAGGCGATCATGTTCGACGACAAAGACCAGGTGGTGACCGAGGAGGTCGGGGCGATCGTGGTCGCCACCGGTTACAGGCTCTACGGCATCGGCAAGCAGCAGGACAGCGCCAAACTGGCCGGCTACGGCGAGTACGGCTACGACAAGTACAAGGACGTGATCGACTCGCTGCAGTTTGAGCGGATTGTGTCCGCGTCGGGACCGACCAACGGCGAAATCAAGCGGCCGTCGGACGGCAAGACGCCCAAGACCGTCGTTTTCATCCAGTGCGTGGGCTCGCGCGACAACGCCAAAGGCATGGCCTATTGCTCGAAGATCTGTTGCATGTACACCGCCAAGCACACCATGCTTTACAAGCACAAGGTGCACGATGGCGAGGCCCACGTTTTTTACATGGACATCCGGGCCGGCGGCAAGAACTACGACGAGTTCGTCCGCCGGGCGATCGAACAGGACGGGGCCAAGTATCATCGCGGCCGCGTGTCGAAGATCACCGAAGAGGACGGCAAGCTGATCGTCCGCGGCGTTGACACTCTGGCCAATGAACCGGTGACGATCGAAGCGGACCTGGTGGTGCTGGCCAGCGCCATGCGGCCGGCCGACGGCGTCGAGGAACTGGCTCAGAAGCTCAACGTCGGCTACGACGAGTACGGCTTTCTGTCCGAGTCGCACCCCAAGCTTCGCCCCGTCGAGACCAATGCCGCCGGCGTGTTCGTCTGCGGTGCCTGCCAGGCCCCCAAGGACATTCCCGAGGCCGTGGCTCAGGCCTCCGCGGCGGCCAGCAAGGTCCTGGGCATGTTCAGCAAGCCCGAACTGACCCGCGAGCCGGAAATTGCCATCGTCAACGAGCAGACGTGCGCGGCGTGTTTCGCCTGCGTGCGAACATGCCCGTACAACGCCATCGAGCGCGCGGAGATTCGCGACCGCAAGGGCAACCTGGTCAAACGCACGGCCCGCGTGAACCCCGGCCTGTGCATGGGTTGCGGCACGTGCGTCGCGATCTGCCCGTCGAAGAGCATTGAACTGGAGGGCTTCACCGAGCAGCAGATTTACGCCCAGATCGGGAGCCTCGTATGAGTGAGCATGCTGGAGACAACGGAAACGGCTTCGAGCCCAAGATCGTCGCCTACGTGTGCAACTGGTGCACCTACCTGGGCGCCGACCTGGCGGGGACCAACCGGCTGGCATATCCGCCGAACGTGCGGATCATCCGCCTGCCCTGCACCGGCCGTATCGATTTCAACCTGATCATCAAGGCGTTCGAGATGAAGGCCGACGCCGTGCTGGTTTCCGGGTGTCACCCCGGAGATTGCCACTACACCGCCGGCAACTATCACGCTCGCCGCCGTTGGATGCTGTTTCGCGAGCTGCTGGAAACCATGGGCATCGACATGAACCGCATTCACTTCACCTGGATATCCGCGGCTGAGGGTCGCAAGTTCCAGCAGATCATTACGGAGATTACCGAGAAGACCCGGCAAATGGGTCCTTACATGGACTATCGGAAGGTGTGTGAGGCGTCGTGATACAGGACGAACTGCGTCAACTCTGTCGCCGGTTGCTTGAAGACGGCACCGTCCAGGTGGTGATCGGGTACGGACAGTCCTCCGACGACGGTCCAACGTACCCGGTATTCGTCACCGACGCGGCTGACGTCGACCGGCTGGTCTGGAACGATCAGTGTTTCGCCAACCTGACCACTTATCTGAAACGCAAGGAGGTCAAGGCGCTGGGCAAGCCGGCGATCATTGTCAAAGGTTGCGACGAGCGGGCCCTGGCGGTGCTGGAGAAGGAATCGCAGATCGACCGCACGCAAATGGTGGTGATCGGCGTGGCCTGCGAGGGCGTCGGCCAACCGCGCGAGCCCAAATGCGCCGCCTGCGACGTACACATGCCGAGGTTTTCGGATCATGTCCTTGGGCAGGCCGCGAATACGCCGGTCGAGGCCGACCGCCGGTATGCCGACCTGGAGGCGTTCATGAAGAGGTCACCGGCCGAGCGGATGGCCTACTGGATGAACGAGCTGTCGCGATGCTTCAAGTGCTATGCCTGCCGGGCGACCTGCCCGATGTGCTACTGTGAACGATGCATCGTGGACAAGAACCGTCCCCAGGCCATCGATACGTCGCCGACGCTCAAGGGCAATTTCGCCTGGCACATCGCCCGGGCGTTTCATCTGGCGGGCCGTTGCGTCGGGTGCGATGAGTGCACGCGCGTCTGTCCGGCGGGCATCGATTTGCGGCTGCTGAATATGTCCCTGGCCAAGGCGGCTGAGGACGAGTTCGGCTACCGGGCTGGAGTGGACCGCGAGGCCGAGCCGATCATCGGTTCGTACTCGCTCAAGGATAAGGAGAGTTTCATCCGGTGAGCGAGATCATCTCGAAAGAAGATCTATTGCGGCTGGTCGATCAATGGATCGGGCAGGGCAAGCGGACGGCCGGGCCGACCCGGATCAAGTCCGACGTGGTTCTGTATGCCCCGATCCGCTCTTCCAGCGACGTGCAGTTGGACGGGTTCATCCGCCCCCGCAACTCGATCAAGGAGTTCATCTTTCCCCGCCACGAGAAGCTCTACGGCTACAAGGTGGAAGGTCGCAAGATTCAGCTCTTTGACGCAGAGCCGGCCGTGGGCGAACAACTGATCATCGCCGCGCGGCCTTGCGATGCCGCAGCGTTTCCGATTCTCGACCACGTGTTCAACTGGGACTACAAGGACGAGTTCTACAACCGTCGCCGGCAGGCGACTACGATTGTCACCTTGGCGTGCAAGGAATACGACAGGAATTGCTTTTGCACGTCCGTGGGGCTCGGACCCGCCGCCGAGTCGGGCTCGGATGCGATGTTGCTGGATCTCGGCGACGGCAGCTATGAGGTTCGCTGTCTGACCGAGAAGGGCAAGGCCCTGTTTGCGGGCAAGACCGGGACATCGGACAAGACCGGAACGGTTCCGCCCGGTCCGAAGAAGATCTTCACCAAGGAGTCGATCGACGCGTTTTTCGCCGGCGGTTATGATAACCCCGAATGGCAGCAGATGACCCTGCGTTGCCTGGGGTGTGGGGCGTGCGCGTACACCTGTCCGACGTGCCACTGTTTCGACATCGTCGACGAAGGCAACGCCGCCGGCGGGGCGCGGGTCAAGAACTGGGACGCATGCCAGTTCTGCATGTTCACCGCGCATGCCTCGGGCCACAACCCACGAACCAACCAGGGCCAACGCCAGCGCCAACGGATCTATCACAAGTTCGAGATCTACCCGACCAAGTTCGGCGAGATCCTGTGTACGGGCTGCGGCAACTGCACGAGGAACTGCCCCGTGGAGCTGGGCGTTCGCCCCGTTCTGGAGACCATTGAGACCCTCTCCGTTGCAGGTGGGACCAAAGCGTGATCATGGAGAATATCTACAAGCCGGAGCTGATGGAAATCATCCAGATTCAACAGCACACCAGCGACGTCAAGTCGATGCGAGTGAAGTTCGCCGATCCGGAGCGGGCCAAGAACTTCTCCTTCAAGGTGGGGCAATTCGGCATCTTCTCGGCGTTCGGCCACGGCGAGTCGACGTTCAACATCTGTTCGAGCTCCGACTGGAAGGACTTCATCGAGTTCTGTTTCCGCCGCACCGGACGGGTGACCGAGGCATTCTGGCAGCTCGAGGAAGGCGACACCATCGGTTTCCGCGGGCCCTACGGCAACGCCTACCCGATGAAGGAGTGGGAAGGCAAGGACCTGATGTTCATCGGCGGCGGCATCGCCATGCCGCCGATCCGCTGCGCCATCTGGTACGCGCTGGAACACCGTGAGAAGTACGGCGACATCACCATCATCTACGGCGCCCGCACGGTGGGGGATCTGGTTTTTCGCGACGAACTGGCGGAGTGGGCCAAGCGCCCCAAGACGCGCGTGATCCAGACGGTCGACCCCGGCGGCGAGACGCCCGACTGGAAGGGCGAGATCGGCTTCGTCCCGACGGTCGTCGAGAAGGCCGGTCTGACTCCCAAGAACGCCGCCGCCCTGGTCATCGGCCCGCCGATCATGATCAAGTTCACGCTGCCGATCCTGGCCAAGATGGGCCTGACCGACAAGGACATCTACACCAGCCTCGAAAACCGCATGAAGTGCGGCGTCGGCAAGTGCGGCCGCTGCAACGCCGGCCCGGTCTACATCTGCAAGGAAGGCCCGGTCTTCACGCTCGAGCAGGTCAAGACGCTGCCGAACGATTATTGATCGGCCCGGGGCGCCAAGTTCCCCTACAAGCGAGCCACCGGGCTTGCCCCGGCGGCACTCAACCGGCAGACTACGGCGGGTGCCTCGTCACGCAACGGTGGGAACGCAATCTGCTCGACTACCAAATCGATCAGTAATCTCTACGATTGCCCAGCCTGACGATTCGGTTCCCCACCCCCGCGGCATGGGGCACCCTGCAACCGCGAAATACGCCCAATACGCGAAAGGGGACCGGGGATGGTATCTTCTTTCGCGTGGTTCGCGTATTCAGCGGTTCAGCAGTCGCCGGCGACGGACCGCGCTCGCGGCGGGGTTCACGTCTTCTCGGTCACCCTGCAACTCGCACGGATGAACTCGGGATCCAGATCCGCCCCGCAGTCCCACTGGACCGTGTCGAAAGCGATGCGGACCCGTTTGAATTGCTCCAGGTCCTGGAGTTTCTTAAACACGCCGAAGTCCAGATAGGGTTTCATGTCAAGAACGCCCTCGGTGCCATCCTCGAAAGTGACAGCGAGAGAGAAGTCCTCGTTCGGACGAACGCTCACGATTGACTGATGCATCGGTGCGTCCTCTACTGCAGAGGCTGAATCCTGAACGGTTCATCACCGTTCATGACCAGGTTCCAGTTTGCCATCAAATCCTCTTGGTGCAGCTCGGCCCATGCTGCAACAAGCTTGCGCTGCCGAGGGGGAAGGGAGCCCTCGATGATGTCGCCCGTGCGGATGTCCACGGAAGCCTTGTACTCGTTCTAGAACGTGTGAAAGTGCGGGGGATTATGCTCGCCCGGCGCGAAATAGAGCCGAATAACGATGCCGTAAAACATTGATATAGTCGGCATATCGCTGTTCTCCTTCTCCGGTTGAGATCGCCTGACGGCCATCGGCAATCCAGCGGCTGTCATCCCCCCGGCCCTCGTCCTTGTCGGGTCGGTTCCCTGGTACAGTGTACTCCCGGTCCTATTCTCTAAGGCGGACCGCCTTTTTGCGGGCCGCAACCCAAGCGTACCGCGGTCCAGAAACATGCGCGCAAAACGCGCACCAGTCGCGACGGAAGGGACTAAACAAGAAGGTCGGTCCGTTCATGGCCACGCGGGAGGACGGCCGTCGGAGGGGCCCCAAAGGGGACATCGCTGATTGTCCGGGCCCCGGCAGATCACTTGAGCAGGGTCGTGAACCCCGCCTGCTCGAAATGGTGATCGGCCGTGAGAGCATCGGTGATGCCGTGTTCTCGCATGACCTCGAACGATGTGCAGTCAGTGACCGACCAGGCTTTGTCGGGCCGGGCAAGAAACAGCTCAATGGCTCGGCGAAGCAGTTCGGCCGACACCGGGACTACGGTGGTGTTCGGATCCTCACGCAGGACCCGAAGGAAAGTGGCGAACCTGCTTCGTACCGACGTTGCCGACAAGAAATTGCCCACCTCAAGCACCACGAACTCAGTTGTTATGACGGGCTGCGTCATGTGGTCCGCGAGGTTGATGGCCGCCTCATGATTCGCGTCATCGGGAATGAGTATGGCCAAGGAAGTACGAGCTGTCGGCGAAGCAGGGGCTCATTGCTTAGGGGCACCGTACAGGTAGTGATCGTGATTCTGAGATGAATCGGCTGGCAGGCCCTCGGCGATGCCTATGATGTCCCGGTAACGCTCCGCCAGTGTCGGCGGGGGCTGCTCCGGCTGTGCAGGCACGACCTCCACCTCGGCTCCTTCCGGCAAGCAGGCCGGCGGATCAAGGATGACCACGCCGTTCTTGACACGTCCGCGATAGGTCATGGCGTACCTCCTTGTTGGTATTATACCTTCGGTCCGACCCGTTTGCACCCTCTCTCGCAGCCGCAACGGCTCCAGGGGGCTGCTCCCTGACGGTCGCGGTTCTAAAAGAGCCGCCCGAACTGGCACAGACCCTGGTTCAAAGCCTCCACTTCTCTCGCGTCGGCCGGGTCAGCATTTTCGAGGCGGCCTCGTTATCGACGATGACTTCCTTCTTGGGATCCCAGGTCACCTTGCTTCTGGTGCGGATGGCAATGTCGCAGAGGTGGCTGATGATGTCGGACCGAACGGCATCGTCGAGAGTGCTGATCGCCGGTTTGCGGGACTTGACCGCGTCAATGAAGTTCTGATCCTGTCGCTCGCTTACGGGAAGATGCACGTCGCCGGAGCCGAGTTTGGATTCCAACAGCGATTTCGGCTCCGCGTCGATGCCTGCTCGCGAGATGCGCACCCAGCCGTCGGGGCCAATGTATTTTGTGGAATCGCCCCCTGGCTTGAACGTCATCCGGACGCCGTCGGCCATCTGAACCTTGAGATCCCAATGAATCACCGTGTCATACAGGCCCTTGTCCGGAATGACCCCCGTTCCCTCGACCGTCACCGGCCCGGCCAGATCGGCATCCGAACCCCAGACCATGATGTCCAGCGGATGAGCCCCCCAGCCGCCCAGATAGCCGATCGAGTAGTCATAGATGAAATACGTGCCGGGAACGACACAGCGGTCTTCGGTGTAGGGTTTCATCGGAGCCGGACCGATCCACATGTCGTAGTCCAGCTCGTCGGGAACGTCCGCGGGTTCCGTGGAACCGCCGGCGCTGCCGTCCGGAGCGGTCACCTCGATCGTGTGGACCTTGCCGATCCGCCCGCTGCGCACCAGCTCGCAGCCGAAGCGGCAGTGCTTGAGGCTCCGCTGTTGCGTGCCGTACTGGAAAACCCGCTTCTTCTCGCGAAAGAGCTTCCGGCAGGCCAGGTTCTGCTCGATGCTGACGCCCAGGGGCTTTTCGACATAGGCATCCTTGCCGGCCCGAGCGGCCGCCATCGCGATGGGCACATGCCAGTGGTCGGGCGTTGCGATCACCACCGCGTCGATGTCCGGACGGGCCAACAACTCGCGGAAATCCGCATAAGCCTTCCCGCCGATCATCTGAGCCGCCGCTTCCCGCCGGTCACTGTAAGCATCGGCGACGGCCACGCTCTGGCAGCCCTTGCAGGTCATGAAGCCTCGCAAGAGCTCCTTTCCGCGGTTTCCGACGCCGATGTGCCCCAGCGTCACCCGCTCGCCGGCCGGCGCCGTTTCTGCGTCGCCCAACGCCGATGAGGTGATCATGTACGGCAGACCGATCGCGGTTCCCGCGGCGGCCCTGAGAACCTTTCGTCTCGTCAGCTTCCGGGTGCTCATCGTGAGGTTTCCTCATGAATCACGGGCCGCTGTCCAACAGGGCACGGATCAGCTCGCGGACGTTGACCATCGCGAAGGATGTCCGTGAATCGGCGACGGCATAGGGAATCACGAGCTGATCGTGGTGAATCATCGAACCGCAGGTGTACACGACATTCGGCACGTAGCCTTGTCGCTGGTCGTGAACCGGACTCAGCAGCGGCGTGCGGAGGCGTCCAATAACCTTGGCGGGGTCTTCGCGGTCGAGAAGCAGTGCTCCGATGGAATACTGCCGCACCGGTCCGACACCGTGAGTCAGCAGCAGCCAGCCGGCGTCGGTTTCAAGCGGCGACCCGCAGTTGCCGATCTGCACCAACTCCCACGGCTCGACCGGCCCCTGGAGCTTGCGGGCCTCGTTCCAGAAATGAATGTTGTCGGAGGTCAACAGGAAAAGATTCTCGCCGTCGTGGCGGGCGATCATCATGTAGCAGTCGTTGACCTTCCTGGGAAACAGGGCCATACCCTTGTTCTTGGCGTGCTGACCGTTGAGCGTATGGACCTGGAATCGCCTGAAATCCCTGGTTTCGAGCATCATCGGCAGGGTCCGGAAGCCGTCGTAGGCGGTGTAGGTGCCGCAATAACGCGTTTGTCCGTCCCCATCGGTGAAGCAGGTGAGGCGCAGATCCTCCATCCCGTGGCTCTCGCTCTTGGTGGCCGGGAAGATGACGATCTCTGAGGCCGGGCAGTCGGCCGGGAACTCCAACTCATAGTTGGCATACGCCAGCCAGAGCATGTCGGCGGCCACGTTGCGGTAAGCCCGCGGCGTGTCCGGCTGCTGGCGCACCTGATTGATCGCTTCCCGCAACTGGTCGAGGATAAACTGGTCGGGCAGGCCTTCCAGCGTCCGGGCGACCAGTTCCTCATAGACGCCCATCTCCATCAACTTACGGAAGAACAGGTGCTTGTCGAAGAAGCGATCCGGCGTCGGCTTGGCCGTATAGGCGTATCGAGGCGGCGGGTCGAATTGAATGTCGCAGTCGGCGCTGAGCACGCCGCATCGAAACACGATGGAAGACACGTGTCCTTCGCCGGTCGCCCGCAGGCTCATCAGGAAGCGGACCGAGCCGGCCGGCAGACCGCTCTGGTCCGGATGCGGCACGATGGCGGGGTTGAACAGAGCGGCCGATTCGATCGAGTACTCCATCGTGTAATACGAACCCAGGAGCAGTTGCCTTTCGCGAGAGATCTTCAGGTCCGGGTAGTGCGGCAGAATGACGGCCTCGAAGTTCTCCTGGAGGACTGATTCGATGTCGCGATGTCGCGGGCCGAAGTCCTCGATAACCGAAGCGAGGAGTCTTGCGACCGTCGGCTTGTCCAGACGCATGACGCGGTTGAACATGGCCCGTATCCGGCGAGGATTGTGCGGATCAAACAGTCGCGTGATGACTCTCTTGTCGTCGGGCTTGAGGGTTTCCGGGCGCAGCACGACCCTGACCTGCGCGCCTCCGGTTGTCATTTCGGGGGTCTGGAGTACTGGTGCCATGTCCGTTTGCTGCTTCCTCCGACTGCGGACCGATCCCTTCAAGCGGCCGATAACATACCCGAGTATTTTACGCAACGCCAGTGCGTCGGTTTGCCCCCGGGTTCAAACCGATAGTCTCTATCGACCGGAGACCCCTGTCACATGACGCACCGGCACCTCCTCGTGCCGCCGTGAAGATGATGTCCCTGATTGGCGGGCCCGACCCTATCAGGACGACGGCTGTGACGAAGGCGAGCCGCCGCCGAGTTTGTTTCGCATGCGCTCGAGCACACCTGTCGGCGTGAGCATGATCACGGCCCGCCGAGGCATGGCGTGCTGATGGATGAACCGGTTGCCGTCGAAAAGGAACACCTCCGGTTTCGCCTCGTCGCGATAGTATTCGCCCCGCACCGGTGTTTCGGTTCGGAGTGCGGCATAGGCCCGCGTGATGCGAAGGTACAGGTCGGGCACCGCATGGCCATGGGGATCCTCCCAGGTGTAGCTGGGCTCGATGGCCGTCTCTTCCTCGAAGTTGTTGTAGTCGGCGATGGTAACGAATCGAGGGCGCGCCTTGAGAACGCGCAGCCACATGCGGACGTAAAGCCGGCCGCCTTCGCGAGACTCTTCCAGCGGATCCCGTCCCTGCTCGGCCACGTGCTTGGGAAAGCGGTGGCCGGGCCAGATGCTCATCGATTCGGCGAGGATCGGCGCCGGTTCGTATGATCCCCATCCCCACGTCTTGCGCTTGGCCATGGATTCGTAGTTGTCGCCGTTGTAGGCCCAGCGAACGGCGAACCGCGAGTCGTCCCAGTCGCCCGGCCCATAGTTGTCGTCCGTATCGACCAACAGCAGCGGCTTGCCGTCGAGGTGAAAGTAGCTTGGTCGTTGTGCCCATGCCTGCCAGTAGAAATCCGCCGCCCGGCTCTGGCCCTTCACTCCCTCCTCCCGCATCTCTCCCCCGCCGCCGATGCAGATGGGAATGCGCTCGGCGGAGGGAAGCCGGTCCATGAAATCGAACCATGCCCGGATGTTGTCGTTGATTCGGCCGCCGTCGTTCCCGACACAGTTGGTGTCGTCCATGATCAGGAAGTCAACACCGAGATCGCGAAGCTGAGCGTAGTAGGCGGCAATGACCTGTGGATCACCGGCGGTGTACGGGCCGCGCGTGGGCAACACGTGGCAGTTGACCCAGTGCTTGAACTGATCGTCCTTTGTCCACCACACGGTATACCACATGCCAATGGCCGGTACCGGTCTGATACTGCACGTCGGCTCCGTTGCCGGGACGGCCGACGCCGCGAGAGACAGGGCCGGAAGGCCGAGGATACAGAAAAAGACCGCCTGATTGCGGCGACTCCCGCGGCGAACTACATGGTTTGGTCCGACTCTTTCCATTCAGGACTCCACGATGCGCTGCGGTCATAATCTGGCACCGGCTGCCGTTCGACCGCGCCAGAGCGCTCGATGCGTCCGGGCGGCCGGCCGACATCGCCTGTTTTACCTTCCGCCCTTGCCAGTGCAACGCCGGCGCGACCGATGCCGTCGCCGGACTATCTGCCGGGGGAACGAATGCACGCAAGTACTTATCAGTGTGCACGTTATGTGTTTTCTCGGTCCGCACGATCCGTCGCTCCCGCCTGCGCCTGGTTACTTAACCGGCCCGGTGCTTGTGCCGATAACCCGGTATGCGACGGAGACGAGGAGAGTCTCGTAGTCCGCGTCGAGAAGGCGCGCTCCCGCCCGTCATGACCAACAAGCCCGACGGATCGGGGATTTGGCAATGCCCAGTACTGATAGAGGCCTGGTTACGGGCTTCGTCAAGTCGGTGGAAGCCCACGACCGGCGGCCGGCGCTGGAGGTCGGTGAGTCTATTCTGACCTACGCGGAACTGGCGGCGCGGGCCTCTGATCTGGCGGCAACCATCCGGACGTTCAAGCCCGGCACTCAGCCTGTCGGGGCAGTGTATGGCTATCGAAGCGTTGCCGCTTACGCTGGTGTTCTCGGCACTCTGCTGTCCGGCAAGGGCTACGTTCCACTTCATCCGCACTTTCCGCCTGCGCGAACCCGATACATGTTGATGCTTTCGGGAGCTGATACGGTTATCGTCGGCGCTGAGGCGGCTGCCAAGCTGGACCAGGTACTGGAGGGGATCGATCGGCAGCTGCTGCTGATTTGCCCGGATACCACGGATGTCTCGCCTTTCCGAGAGCGGTGGAACAAGCACCGATTTGTCGGCGCCGGTGAGTTGGTCCGATCTGGGAAGCTGGTCGTCCCCGACAGGGTCAACACCGATGCGTGTGCTTACATGTTGTTTACCTCGGGTTCGACCGGGCAACCTAAGGGGGTGCCGGTCAGCCACGGCAACGTGGGCTCGTACCTGGAGTACATCTCCAAGCGGTATGACATCACCCCCGAAGACCGCGCCAGCCAGGCTTTCCAGATGACCTTTGACGTCAGCGTCCACGACCTGTTCACGACTTGGAGCCACGGAGCATGCCTGTGCAGTATTCCGCACCGGCAATTGATGGCTCCCGCCCGTTTCATCCAGGACAATCGCCTGACGCTGTGGTATTCGGTCCCGTCGGTGATCATGTTCTTGTCGCGGATGCGCATGCTCAAGCCGGGCATGTTTCCGACGCTACGAATGAGCTTTTTTGCGGGGGAAGTGCTGCCCGCCGGCCTGGCCTCGCAATGGCAGGCGGCTGCGCCGAATTCGATCGTCGAGAACCTGTACGGGCCGACGGAAGCAACGATCACCATCACACATTATCGATGGACACCTGACTCGATGGCCCGATGTCTGAACGGCAATGTGCCGATCGGGACGGTGTTCTCGACGCAAAAGGCGGCGGTCGTAGACGAGAATCTCCGACCGGTGCCGGACGGCCGGCCCGGTGAGCTTTGCCTTTCGGGCTCGCAGGTAGCACGGGGGTACTTGAACGCACCGGAGAAGACCGCCTCTCAGTTTGTGCATCTCCCCGGCGGCGGCGACGCAATCTGGTATCGAACGGGCGACCGCGTCATTCGCGACCCGGACGGATGCATTCACTACCTGGGGCGAATTGATCTCCAAGTGCAGATCCGCGGGTACCGTGTGGAACTGCAGGAAGTCGAACACGTGGTTCGGCGGGCCGCCGGCACGGAACTGGCCGTTGCTGTCCCCTATCCGGTTCGCGACGGATGCGCGGAAGGCATTCACGTGTTCATCTGCGGACGGGCCGATGACGTCGTGCGCAAACGAGTTCTGACGGAATGTGGTCGAAGGCTGCCGGACTACATGATCCCGCGATCGGTGCAGTTCCGCGACATGATGCCGTTGAACTCCAACGGCAAGATCGATCGAGACGTGCTGGCAAGCAGTCTGGAGAATGTGTGATGACCGATCAGGTACACGTTCGTGCATTCATCATCGAGCAACTTGAGGAGTACGCGAAAGCCAGGGCGATGACGCTGCCGGACATTGCCGACGATACGGACCTGTTGGAGAGCGGCCTGGTCGACTCCATGGGATTTGTGGAGCTGATCTCGGCCATCGAGAGACGGTTCAATTGCGAGGTCGATTTCGGGCAGTTCTGCTCGGACAACTTCACTACCTTGGGGGGCCTGGTGGCTTCGGTCGTGTCGCCCTGTGCGGCATGAATGCGGCGTCCGTCCGGTTCGCGGGCTTGGGCCTCGCAAAGCGTGGGCAAAACCGATGCAAACCATTTCCGAAACCGCGAATTTGCCTGCGGTCGCTCAGGTGACCGAAGGCGACCAGATTGCCGCGGCTGTCCGGCAGGTCAAGCACGGCGGTCGGGGTTTTGTGACGAATTTCTTCGCCGGCCCCAAGCAGATCGAGAGCTGGGTGAACCGTGGAGAGCTGTCATTCCTGCAGGACGAGCGCTGGGTCTGGATCCGGCGCCGCGACCGCGGCTTCTTCCATCTCTACTATTTCGCTGCCGATGCGGACGCGATCGAGGAGTCGCTGGCAAGTGTTGACGCGATTGCCGAGGGGGCCGTGCTGGCGATCGATCTGGTCGGCCAGGATGCCATCGTGGCGCCGGTGGCGCGCGTGTTCCGCAAGCACGGCTTTGCCGACCGGGCTGTCCTGGTGAGAATGGTCCGAAGCATGGATCCCAACCCGATGGGCCACGGCGATAGTCCGGACGTCGAAATCGCCTTGCCGGACGATGCGCCTGCCATCCTCAGTCTCCTCGAGACGACATTCGACCCGTATTCCAAGCAGATCCCGGACCAGGATCAGATCCTGCAAGCCGTATCGGCGGGTAGAATCCTGATCGTTCGGCGGGATGCCGCCATTGCGGGCCTGGTGTTCTTTGAGGCCGCCGGCGCGATGGCCACACTGCGATACTGGTGCGTTGATGAGGCATGGCGTGATCAGGGGATAGGTGCGAAGCTGATCAAGGTTTTCTTCAATCGCTGTCGGACCTGCAGGAGCATCGTCCTGTGGGTCTGTACCGAGAATGAGAGCGCCATTCGTCGATACGAGCACTACGGGTTCCGTCGGACGGACACGAAAGATCTGATTCTCGTGCGTCGCTGACAACCGGCAACCCACTGCCCTCCATTCGGCTGACCCACTTTCTCGAGAGCTGGTATCGCGATGACATGTCTCAGCGATACGCCTTGATGCCCTTTTGAGCCAGATCACGGTAGGATTCGAACAACGGCCGGAGCTGCCCCCCCCACAAGCTGATTGCCCCGACGCGCGATCGCTTCAAGACACCCATCCTCGCCTGGTGTTCGCAGACTCGATCATAGTCTCGGTGCCGCCCGGTCTCCGGGTCGTGGGCATAGGTGCCGATGCATCGCTCGCGGCCTTCACCATCGAGCACGCGGACCTCGAAACGTTCCGGGTGGTAAATCCGCACCCCGAATTCGCCTTCCAGCAATTCATCGAAATGGGGAGACGCCGACACCGGCAGAAGGCGGTCTGGAACGCCCACGAACACCATCCACGCATTGAGTTCAAGCAGGTATCGCCAGGGCGAGTGTTCGTCAAACGGGGTCAGCGAGTTTTCATGATCTGAGACGATCATCCGGGCCAGCGGGCCCACGGCCGCGACCGAATGCGTCGGACTCAGGCTGCGAATCGCATCCTTGCGGCGTCGCAGGAGCTCACAGATCAGGCCGGTCTGAGCCGGCGTTCGGCGAAGGTCAAACGAGGGACCGCTCCTGAGGTAGTCGTAGCTTCGGCCGTCGAACGAAAAGGTCGGCATCACCACGGTGCCCTGGGGGCCAACGACATCGAGAATCGCCTGCAAGGCGTGGAACGGCGTGCCCTTAAAATACCGCATGCCGTCGAACGAACTGTGCACGGTCATGGTTTGGCCGGGCCGGATGCCCAAGCCGCGCAGGGCTGCCGTCAACTCAGCCGGCGTGGTGGATCGAACGAGCCGTCCCACGGCGTCGGCGCACGTTCTGGCCCACCGCTTTGCGGTGCGTTTCGCTTGTGCTACTGGAGCGACCATCGTCATTGGAGTCTCTGCGCGTGCAACCCGCCTCAATCCGGGCAACGGCCTCGGTTCTCCCTTGCTTATCGGACACTCGGGCGACGCGGGCCACATACGAAGTGGGAAGAGGCAGTTGGTTTTGGTTCCTGACGGACGATAGCTGCATGGGAGTCGCCGGCACTCCGATAAATCCTGAAGCTGTTCAGGTACCCGTCAGATGCACGTGAAGTTATCGGATCTTCGGCTTCTGTGGTGGCTGCGGCAGCGTCCGGCCGGACATGCCCGGCTCTTGTGGCAAGACCTGCGACGCCGCAAGGCGGATCGCCGCGCCGCCCGCCAGTGTCTGGAGGCCGCCATCGATTGGCTGTGCCGTGCACAAGATCAAACTGGTAGCGGGGGTGTGGCGGGGTTCTATGACCTGCTCAAGGGCTGGTCGCCGCCGTACCCGGAGACGACGGGCTACATCGTTCCGACGTTTCTGCAGGCGGCCAGGCATTTGGGCCGCCAAGACCTGCGCGATCGTGCCGGTCGGATGCTGGATTGGCTGCTGACCACGCAAATGCAGAGCGGAGCTTTTCCGGCCGGTCTGCCGCTCGATGGCCAGCCGCGCGAGCCTCGCATCTTCAACACCGGACAGATTATCCAGGGACTTGTTGCCGGCTATCGCGAGTTCGGCGTGGCCCGCTATCTCGACGCCGCAATTGCCGCAGGCGAGTGGTTGTGCCAGGTTCAGGATTCTGACGGGGCGTGGCGGACCGCCTCGTATCATGGGCTCCCGCATGCCTATCATTCGAGGGTCGACTGGCCGTTGATCGAGCTGGGCCGTCAAGCCGAGCGGACGGACTTCGTGGAAGCAGCCCGTCGCAATCTAGACTGGGTATTGGCTCAGCGCCGCTCGGATGGTTGGTTTGACCAGATGGAGATGACCCCCGGGCAGCCGCCGATTCTTCATCCGATCGAGTACACGCTCGGCGGCATGTGGGAATCGGGCGAACTGCTCGACGATGAAACGTATCGGCGGGCGGTGTTCCCCGCGGTCGAGATATTGGCCGAGCACGCTATCGAGGATCGTCTGTCCGGAGCATATGGTCCGGGCTTCGAGCCGGTGGGCAAGTCGATTTGCCTGACCGGATACGCGCAGATGGCCTTTTTGTGGCTGCGGATTTACCAACGGACGGGATTACCGATACTGCAGCAGGCGGCTGAGCGGACTCTGGGCGTGTTGGAAAGATTGGCCGACCTGGACAACCCAGAACCGGCGTTGCGAGGCGGCGTGCGAGGCTCGTACCCGCTAACCGGAGACTACATGCCGCTATCGGTAGTCAACTGGGGAGCCAAGTTCTTCATCGACGCGCTGCTGCTGGAGCAGTCGTGCAAGATACCTGGCGGCGGTCACAGAGGGCGCGAGGTCGGATCGTCTGTACCAGAGCCGGCCATGGTCTGAGAAACGGTAGCGCATGGTCGAAGTCGCCGAAGGCGACGCAGACCTGCCATGAGTTCGTCACTGGCCTTGAGGGCGCCCCTGGCGGCTTGCTTGCCCCCCGCGGGGCCCTTGTGCGAAGCCGGGGCCGCCAGTGCCTCTATTCATGCAGGAGTTGCCTGTGAATCGCGGGCCGCGATTGGGACTGGTCGTTAACGAGTACTCGCAGCAGATCGGCGGCATGTCAACCGTTGCGAGGGCGACGGCCGAATACCTGTATGCCCGCGGGTACGACCTGCACCTGTTCACCAACCAGCAATGCGAGCCCGACCCGGTCATTCCGACATACCCGATCCTGACCACCGACCTGGCCCGCGACCTGCCGCGTCTGGCCAGTTTCAAGTTGGATCTCTGGCACTCGCTGAACTACGGGTATGCGCCGCTGTCGCTGCGATGCCGACCGCTGGTCCTGACGGTGCACGGAAACGATTTTCTGAGCCCCTGGGTGCGTTTCAAGTTCGAGAAGACTCCGCTCCTGTGGCGTATGGCCCGACGCGAGCGGGGGCGAGGCTGGACCCAGCGGCTCGTCGATTGGGTTTCGCTGCCTCGCGTGGATGAGATTATCGCCGTCAGCCGCTTCACAAGCGACCTGTTCCAGCGGACCTGCCGGGTGCGACAGACTCCGATGGTCGTGCCGAATGGCGTCGAGGAGTTTTTTCTTCAGGAGGGCGACACTCGCCTTCAGCTACTCGACTCTTCCGTGCCTCCACCGTGCCGGCAGCCCTCGTGCCCCGAAGGGGCAATAGAAGACCCGATCCGTTCAGGAGCATCTGCCGCCCCACTGGGGCTGACCAGCCAATGTGACACGGTTGCCGGGGGCTCGCGCCCCTGGCTACACACCTTCGCCCCTGCCGGGGCGGCTTGCGGCGGTGCGCTTGGCGAGGTTCGTTCGTTCGGGGATACACCTGGAAGATGCGAGGGAGTCGATCGGCGGCCCAATCGCCTGATGTCGGTCGCGGCCTTGTATGGCTGGCAGCGCAAGAACATCGACGGCGTGATTCGGGCGATGGCGCTGGTCGGCGACCGATTGGATCTTGAGTATTGTATCGTCGGCGACGGCACCGGACGGCCCGCACTGGAGAAGCTTGCAGCGGACTTGGCTGTCTCGCATCGCGTGCGTTTCCTCGGACGGCTGACCCAGGAGGAACTACGCGCGGCCTACGCCTCAGCCAGTCTGTTTGTTCTGACCCCGCGTCCAACGCCCGGCGACGTGGAGGGCTTCGGCCTGGTCTACCTGGAGGCGGCCGGCTCAGGAACGCCGTCTCTCGGCACCCGCTTCGGCGGCACGACGGACGCCATCGCGGAAGGCGAGTCAGGCTTCTTCGCAGATGATGCCAGCCCCGAGGCCATTGCCCGTGCCCTGGAACAGTTCTTCACGGGCCGGATCCAATTTGACCACGAGACAGTCCGCGATCATGCCCGCCGCCATGCCTGGCCGGTGGTTTTGCGACGGGTCGAGTCGATCTACGCCCGCGTCTGCCCGCAGGTGCGCGAATGGATCAACTCGCGCGAAACCACGCCTGGTGTTCAACTCCGGCCATCACCGGTTGTCGAGATACCGCCCGAGCCCGCCCCGGTTCTGTGCGGCTGATCACGTTCCCACTCGGCCCGCTCGGCCCGGAATCCTCTCCGCTCGGCCCGGAATCCCTTCCGGGCCGCCTAGTCTTGCCGAATCCGTTCGGCATTCGTCGATCATGAGGATAGGAATCCTCCACACGGAAGGCCACAGAGTGGATTCTGGCGCCAGCGGAAGCTACCCGTACGTCGCCGTGGTGGCCGTGGCAAACCTCCGAGCCAAACGGTTCTCGGGCAGGCCGGTGGCTATGGGCCAAAGTTGGGCTCTCAGAGGTAATCGTCTAGCCGAGAGCGAGTTCAGAAAGAGTCTGCATCCCCAGTCCTTATTGGAACGTCGCGTGTACACGAGAGCGGATCGCCGCCGAAGGCTTTTGTCTGACTGGAAAGTTGTTTACAATGGAACCTGAGAGCGGATGATTGCTTAATTTACCGGATTCGGTTGTGGGGAACCATATCGGAGTCGAGATGGAGGCTACCATGCCAATTGAGCGGCTTGGGCGGACTGTTCTGATCGTGGCCCTGCTGAGCGCGGGTGCGCCGCAATCGTTCGGGCAGACCCTCGTGAATCCCAGTTTTGAAAGCCACC
>DAOOIV010000009.1 GCA_035384605.1 Phycisphaerae bacterium | reverse complement strand
GAGATCCAGTCGCTTGTGCCGTGAACACAGTTCTTCAACTGGCTCGGCGAACACTCCACGAACATCGTCGAGCCCGCACGGTGATCGAGGTTCATCTTGGCGTTGACATACGTGTAGGCCGCATGACCGTCCAGGAAAAGCAGGTTGTGGCGATCAAACTGCCGGTGCCAACCGAGCATCTTGACGTCGCGGGGCCAGCTACCCGTCAGAACGCCGCCCGTCGATACATCACAAGGGTCTTCCTGAAGCAGGATGGCCCGGCTCGCGCCAAATCTCCGGAAGTGCCTCATGATGCTTTTTTCCAGCGACCCGACCCGACGGCTCAGCTCATCCGCGTTACCTCTCAGGTTTTCAACATCCAGGAGGTAGGTGTACCAGATCACATTTGCCTGATAACTCGTGCCCGTGACCTCGTAAGCGTTTTTCTTGGAGGGCGGTTGCAGGGCGGCATAGCGGCTTCGCACTCCGTAATCTGAAGGGCATTCGAACACGCGCAGCTCGGTCACGTCGTTCACCACCCTTCCGTATACGTACCGGTTCAGCGGGCGGAACCTTGTCTCGAAATTGAGGCTCCCGCCCCAATAGTAGCCTGAAAGATAACTCTCCTCTCCATCTCCGTTTCCCCGCTTGCCTCCGTAGAAATTCGAGGCCGGATATCGGCCCGCCTTCGCCCAGCAGAACTGGTCTTTTTCGGCGGTCAGATATGAAGTCGCCGCAACACCGAGCGACCGCAGATTGGCCAGGCACATGGCGATCTTGGCCTGCTCCCGCGCTCTTTGCAGCGACGGCAGCAGGATGGCGATCAGCAGGGCGATAATGGCCACGACAACCAGGATTTCGATCAGGGTAAACGCATGAAGCCGCTTTTTGCACTGCATGAGGTGAGCCCTTCCAGTTACACTCGAGGCGTTTCTCGACCTGAATGGTCCTTTCTATACCGCCGACGGCCATGCCCGTGACCGGCCGCACTGGACTGGTTATCAACCCCTTTAGTTTATCGCAATCAGCCCGCTGGGGCAACGCAAAGGCCCGATCGTTCAATCGTTCATCAAAGACAGCCCTTGCTGCAGAAGAATCAGTGATACTGAAGCACCGCCGAATACCGCCTTGCCAGGGCCCGGCCGGCGACGGCTTTCCTCAAGATTTTCCTTGCCATGCGCCGGTTTCCCTGGTAGCCTAGTCAGCGTGGGGTATACCGGAATCGGGGAGAGGAAAAGCACCACTGTTCCGCTCTTCCCTGAAGGTTCCCCGGGTGCAGAAACATTTCGGTTGTTGAGAGGGTTGCCTTTCTGGCCGAAACCGGGCGAGCCGCTGGAACGACAGCTCAGCGGTCGAACGGTTGTCCAGTGGAGCCTGTCACAGGGTCTTTTGGAGGAGATCGATCATGCAAAGCAAATCTTTGGTTGTTCTGTCTATGGTCGCCGTTCTGGGATTGGTTTCCGCGGCGATGGCCGTCCCCTACGCCTCGGGCGTCGTTCAGAACGGGGCAAGCTCGACTTTTGTCCTGAATGAGGACGGCGCCAACGTCAAGATTGTCTACGACGGCGGCGCCACAGTTGTGAACATGGGAACGCTCAACAAGGGCACCTATACATTCGATGCCACGCTGGGATCAAGCTACCAGATCAAGGTCAGCAAGTCCGCCGCTGTCGGCTGGACGCAGATCAGCGACGACAACTTGACCCAGAGCAAGTATTACTCGCCCAGGGGTGTCTCTGTTAACAAGAACGCGGCCAGCTCGAATTTCGGAAGAATCTATGTCAGCGAGGGGCTCGGTGGGGCCGTGGCTGCCGGCGGGCGTACCACGACCGACGGCATCTACGTGATGACCGCTGATCAGGGCGACGTTCTGGGCCAGGGTGACACCGCTTTTGCGGGCGGCATCAATTGGACTACCGGCGGATCGAACAGCCCGTGGAAGATCACCGTGGCCCCGGATGACAGTGTGTATATTGCGGACTGGTCGGATCTGAACTCCGGCGTGTGGCGATGCAACGCCAATCCCCAGTCGAATTTCGATGAGATCCTGACCAACGTCGGCCGGACGTCAACCGGCTTGGTTGCCGGCGTGCACGGTAGCGTAGCGTCGGTGTACATTGAGGGAACGGGAGCAAATACAGTGCTGTACACGCTGGATGAGGACTTCAATGCCGGCAGCGGCATGGGCAGCATCCTGCGGTATGACATCGGCACGCAAACCGGCTATAGCGGGACACCCGTTGAGCAGACCCAGGACATCCCCAACCACATCCAGAATTCCAACATGGATTTTGTCCGTGACTCGGATGGGAGTTGGTGGATCTGCCAGTACCGCTACACCGACAGTGACGCGGTGCCTACGCTCTTACACTGGGCGGACGGGGCGAGCTCTCCGTCTTGGAAGTCGGGGCCCAGCACGGTCGCCCTCGATCGGGGTTATGGGATATTGGCGATCGACAATCTCAACGACCTGATCGCCGTCGGCACGAACAACAGCAAGATCTACATCTTGGACATCAGCGATCCGTCCAACGTCGCGCTGGTTGATACGATCGCGCACTCGGGTGCCACGATTCGCGATTTGGACTTTGACGCGGCCGGCAATCTGTACGTCGTGAGCAGCAGCAGCGAAACGTTGCGGATTTACTCGCCCGGCGGCGACTGGATGGCCATTACCGGCTCTGACGGCTCTTTTGTCCTGATTCCCGAGCCTGCGGCGGTCGTTCTGCTGGCCCTGGGCGGGCTGGCCTGCCTGCGTCGGCGACGGATTGCCTGACGCAACTGAGACGGGCAATGCTTGGCATGCCCAAGGATTAAGACGCCAACCCGGCGGGGGCCCCGCAGGAGGACCCCCCGGGTTGGAGCGTCTGTTCAGTAGTTTCCCGGACGCCCGGGATGGGCCTATTGTCTTTCCCGGGCGGCTGGTTATAATGGGAATTGTCAAGTGTGGGTACCGCGCCAAGCGCGCCGCGCGGCCGAACGCCCCTGTCACTGTGAGCCACGGCAATGAAAAGACCTGCTCACCTGCGGATCCATCTTCAACAACCCCGCATAATCCGGGCCTTCACTCTGATCGAAATCCTGGTCGTCGTGGCGATCATCGCCCTGCTGATTGCCATATTGTTGCCTTCTCTCAGCAAGGCTCGCGAATACACGCGAAACACCATCTGCAAGTCCAACATGCGCCAGGTCATGTTGGGGCACATGTTCTACCAGGCGGACCACAAGGTCTTGCCGGCGAGTCAGAGCAGCTTCTATCTGCGAGGGATTTGGCCGCTGCCGGACCCGGAAACAAACCTCGGACCGGACGGGCGTCTTAAAGGCATGACATGGGAGGGAGCAAGGGGCGTCAGCGGTTATTACACCAAGCCTTACTACACGGACCCGAAATTCCTTCGGCAGGTGCCCCAGATCGGCACCATATTTCGCTATACAAAGAACGTCGAGATCTACTTGTGTGCCGCCGACAAACCCGGAACCGCCGATGAGACTCCCCAGGGCGGCGGAGGCAACGGACGACTCAGCTACTCGATGAACGCCTACATCGGCTGCAAGACGCTCGAGGAGCTGGGAAGCTTCGTTTATGTCGAGGCGGTCAGCAACGCGCCTTTGCCAGGGGGGGTTCGCTACCGGTCGTTCAAGTTCGGAGAGCGCGTCGTCTTTGCCCCTTCGCAGGTTATGTACCTGTTCGAGGAGCATCCGTACGATAACATCAACAACGGATACCCCGAGGGCAATTTTAATACCCAGTATGATCGTATCACGACGCGTCACAGCCCGGCCAGGGCTCTGGACGACCCGAGGGCACTGGGCCGCACGAATATCGGTTTCTTGGACTATCACGTCGAGAGCCGGATGTATCCGGCCAGGACTTGGGCCGACGAGTTGTTCACCGAATTCGGCCAGCCCACATCGGGCAAGAATCTGAAGGCGTTTGTGTTGGGGAATTATTGATCCACGGGCGGAGGAATGATCCAGGGGTCGCCAATCAGCGGCCCATGAAAGAAGCGCCAAGCAAGACTCACATCTATCATGCTGCTTGCTCTGTGAGTTGTACGGCGTCGTGGATTCCGAGCAGATTGTTCGGTAGGTATGTTATCCCTAAGGAAAGGAGCCAAATCATGACAGGGCCTCAATTCAGGCTGAACTTGAGTGTGGCGGCGGTTCTGCTCTGGCTGTGCGCCGGGGTTGTATACGCCAATGTTTATCCATCGGGCGTGACGGTCGACGCCTCCGCGTTGAACGACACATGCGGAACCCTCAAGGTTACGTATGTTCTCAATGAAAACGCCGATGGCGATGGGGTGAACCCGGGCGTCAAGATCGAGGTGCTGGATAATACCTTGACTGCCGTCCGGACCGTCAGTATCGCCCGCCAGAAGAAGGGCACACATGTGTTCGATTGGGACGGCCGCAAGGACGACGGTACCCGTGCCCCCAACGGCAGCTATACCGTGAAGATCACCGCCGCAGACTTCGGATACACCGTGTGGACCCAGATCAGCGTCGACCAGACATCAACGTCGTTCTATGTACCCGTCGGCGTATCGGTGAACCGGAATCCGGGCAGCCCGCATTATGGGAGTGTGTACGTCTCGAATGCGACGTCGGGGGAGACCGCATACGGACGAAACAATCCCGAGGGGGTCTACAGGCTCAAGGCCGATATGACCGAAATCAACTCGGGCACCGCAGGCGTGACTTGGGGCGGGGCCTCCGGCCCGTGGAAGAGCGCCATCGGCACCGATGATCGGGTGTATGTCACCGATTTGTCCAACGACCTGGTCTTCGATGTTGCTCCGGATCTGTCATCGGCGGTCCAGTTGATCGACGCCAGCAACCGAACCGCCAACCAATGGGTGGGTGCCGTTGTCGTTGAAGGCACCCAGGCGGCGGGCAACCGCAAGATCTACTTGGCTAACGTCAATTACAATGACACGGCCAGGAAAGGCCTGATACAGTATACCTTGGGTGCCAACCCGACGGTTACGCCGGGCGACACGGGCGTGCAGTACATCGGCCCGACCTACTATTCGTTTTATCCCTATGATTATGTCAGGGACAGCAACGGCGACTGGTACGGGACACAGTATCGGTATGACCCCACGCAGGCGGAGGCTATCGCCAAGTTCCTGGATGGCACGCCGCCGATCAACACCGCTTTCTGGAAGACACCGATGGTGTCACCATATAACGGCGCGTATTGCCTCGATATCTACGAGAAACGGGGCTGGGTAGCTTACGGCAACTACTATGACGGTTGGGTACATATCTTCAACACGGCCGATGGTAGCTATGTTGGTGGCTTCGATGCGGGCAGTCGCATGCGCGACATCGCATTCGATGCCGCGGGCAACATCTACACGGTCGACAACGTGACCGAGTGGTTAAGAGCTTGGTCCCCGCCGGACGGTCCGAATTCGATGGACTACACCACGGTTGCCGTCTCGTTGGCGAAATCTGACACCGGTGGCCCAAGCATCACCAGTCAGCCTGACGATGTGATCTTCTGTCCGAACGGGACCGCTAGTCTCAGCGTAGTGGCCACTGGCTCTAACCCGGCCGAGCTGGCTTACCAGTGGAAAAAGGACGGCGTGGCCCTGACCGACGGTACCCAGGCAGATGGTGTCATCATTTCCGGGGCTACCACCGCCAATCTGACAATGAGCAACGTCCCGGCCTCATACGCGGGCTCAGTAATGACCGTCGTGGTCTGCGATCAGGTTGGACCGGACACGGGGGTCGTTATTAGCGACCCAGCCATCCTGAAAGTGGGCATTTTCTTCATCCAGCACCCGGCGAGCCAGATGATTTGCCAGAATACCAATGTGAGCTTTAGCGTTGGTGTGGAGGGCAAGGGTGCGATCAGCTACCAGTGGCAGAAGGATGCGGCGGGCAGCCCGGTCGAGTGGGTGGACATTGATGGCGAGACTTCCGATACGCTGTCGCTGACCAACGTGCCAAGCACTGAAAGCGGCGCGAGATTCCGCTGTGCCGTGCGGGATGAGTGCAATCCTGCGCCGGCCGATCCTGTGTACAGCGCAATCGCAACTCTGACGGTTCGGGTCGGTCCGACGATCACGCATGTTGGATACGGTGGGACAATACCGCCTGGTGCCAACCACAAGTTGCTCTGTGATATCACCGGGGTGGTCGGCAACGCGTCTTTCCAGTGGAAGAAGGACGGTATCCCGATCGACGGAGCCACCAACAGCTATTACTGGATCATAAACGCCAGCTGTGGCGTTCACAGTGGTTTGTATTCCTGTGCAGTCACCGACGACTGTGGAACGACCGAACGCAGCACCGACATTACCGGCGCTCCTTGTACAATCATCGTAGGGGCGGCTTCCGAGGTCTGCGGCAACGGGCTGGACGACGACTGCGACGGCCTGACGGATTGCGACGACTCCGACTGCGACAATGATCCCAACTGCGTGCCGCCGTGCCCCGTGCCTTTCGCTGACTCGGATGAAGACGGCGACGTGGATCACGTGGACTTCGCCGCCTTCCAGCTCTGCTACACCGGCAACACCACAAACCTTTTTGACCCGCAAATGTGCCGTTGCTTCGACTGGGACGGCGACCTGGATGTCGACGCCGACGATCACAGCAAGTTCGAGGATTGCGCCAGCGGGCCCGGGGTGGTTGCCGCCAAGGATTGCGCCCCGTTCCCCACCGGCGACGTGGTTATCAATGAGATCTCGTATGACATGTTCACCGCAACGGGCGGCGCGGATACGGATGACGATGAGTTTGTGGAGTTGTACAACCGGGGCACCGAGCCCGCTAATATCGCCGGCTGGTTGCTCCGAGCCTCGACCGGCAGCAACATCATCATCCCCACCACAGGCGGCGGACCGACTTGGCTCGCCCCGGGCGACTACTACGTCATCGGCTCGGGCAATTTCTTCCCCAATACCGATCTGATCATTTCCACGACCGATATCTGGGGGAACGACGAGACGGCGATCGAGCTGCTCGACCGCAATCAAACCGTAAAGGACACCGTGATTTACGAGCGCTATCTGGCGGGTGGGCCCTCCGTGCCTTCGCCGGAAGGCGGGGTTTGGGGTTCGTTTGGGACCACCGCGTTTGCCTTCCAGTCGTTGGCCCGATACTTGGACGGTTGGGATACCAACAACAACGGCTATGATTTCGGCCTGCGACCAAGAACGCCGGGGGCCAATAACCTGACGGGCGGCTTCGATCCACCCATAGGTTCCGTCATGACGGCCTACACTGTGCCCAACGTCGACGCCCTCACGCCGAACACGACGGTGCCTGGGCTGCTTGGTTCGTTCAGGAACGCCACCGTCATCGACCCGGCGGTCGACACGACGGCAAATCCCAATACCATTAACACCAACGTAATCCCGGCATCGCCGCAGGGCGGCAATGCGATTATCGTGGCAGACCTGCCCGGCGGGAACATGGTTGCCTCGGACAACGTCTTCCAGGGAGGAGCCGGCTATGACATGTGGGTCTACCTGGACACCAATCCCTATGGAGTTGGCGTGACGGGCGGTGAAAGCACCACCTACGGTATTGTGGGCACCACCGACTACCTCTACAGCTTCCCGAACCCCGACAGCAATCCCGGTTTCGGCGGCGATGTGGTTACGGCCAATGGCAACACAGGCGTCGGCTGGGTCTACCAGAAGGAGACCGATACCAACAACGTCAATTATCTGATGAGCCTGAGCCTGTGCGACTTCGGTCCTGGCGGCGATAGCAGCGGGCCTCCGGGGTCGGCGACGCCTGCGGATTGGAAGGTGTATGCAACCATCAATCTGGCCGGCCAGCCCTCCGGCTGGCATCGGCTCAAGCTGAGCTATAACGCGACGACGGGCGCCGTCCATGCGGAATTCGACGCCCAGACGTTCGATTTCACCACGGCGACGGGCTTGGTTGGCAACTTCTACGTCGGGTATCGTGAGAGCCTCCCGAACACTCCGGAGAACGATGCCAAGCTGCGACCGGCAACTTTCGACTCGGTTGCGCCGTAAGCAGCCGGGTCTGACAATCCAAGGCCCCCGGCTGCGTTCTTGTGCCAACGGTCTTGGCCTCACCAGGGCCTGACCGTGATCTCAAGAGTTCCGGCAGCGACCAAAGGGCGAGGCTCCTCCCGCAAGGGGAGCCTCGCCTGTTTTCTTGCTGCCCGAGGATCTGTGGTGCCGACGACGCCCTCGTCGGCACGTCGCGAGCCGGCATCTTCTGGCTTGCCCGGCTCATTGCGGCTGCGAGGTTCGAACCATCGTGTAAATCACCCGGTGATCATAAGTCCGTCCAGCCCCCTCATATGGGCAGTGAAAGTAGCCTCTGCCGGCCACGTACAGGGGCAGCCGTACCGGGGACTTATGTCCGGCAACATGCAGATACAAAAGAGCCAGCGGCGTCACCGTGTCGAAACTACAGAAGACATGATCTCGGTCGGCGACAAAGAAGCCCTTGTGGAACTCCTTGGCCAAGACGTTGTCTCCGACCTTGCTCGCCAGGGCGAGGTACTCGTCTCGCCCGGTGACCGCACACAGCTCCAGGAGACCGAAGATGGCATGAACATCCGTGCAACTGGCTTGCCGAACAGGGCCCGGCCTTGTGTCAGGCGTTGCCCCGATATCGCCAAGACCGATGCCCCTGCCAATGCTCCTGGCCGTCTGCCACATCAGTGGCTCGCGGCTCAGTTTGTAGGCCAGGGCATAGGCCCAGAAGTGCAGGCCGTCCGCAGGCCGCTTCTCTAACCAGCGAACTTCGACATAGCCGTCCCGTTTCCGGTCGGCCGGGGTCAGCTTCGTGCCGTCGATGAGTGTTGCCCAGAAGCTGTTGTCGCCCGCGTCGTAGGCGTGCTTGGCGTAAGCCGCGAGGTCCTCAACCGCCCATCGTTTGAATTCCTCGCCCGCCGGTCCCAGCCGCTCGGAGAGCTTCAACTGGCAGATCGCGGACCGGTTATACCGGTTCCCGTACAGGCTTGTAACCGTGGCCTCGGTGAAGCGGTCGCCGAACTCCGGCCCAAACTGCCGCGTCATGCGATCGGGCTCAATGATGCTGTAGTTGTCCGCGCCAAGGCCGGTGACCGGATGCCGAACATCTGCGTAGCGTTGAGCCATCCGCTTGGCCCAGACCAGCGGCCGCTGGTCCCCCCCGTCAAGCACATACAGCAGGGCGGCGGCACAGAAGAGATCGCTCCCGGTGAGAAAGAAAGTCAGCCCCTGGCCCGCAAAGGGCACCGGCCCGCCGACGTACCCCTGTTCCCACATCTTGTCCGGGATCGGCAAATAGGCTCCGTGCCTGTTCATGTCCAGAATGTCCCATCGCAGGATGTGGCTGGCCCAGAAGCTCTCGATGAACTCGCGCGTGGCCTGCTTGTCAATCTCCCACATCAACTCGTAGAAGGGGTAACTGCTCTTCAATTCGTGCTTGCCGGCGATGCCGTTGGTGCGGCCTTCGCCCACCGGCTGGTCGGTCGCCAGGTCCCACGCCGCGTGGCCGCCCCAGAAAAGCAAGCCGTTCTCGTGGCGGAGATGATCCAGCGCATATCGAGTGGCGCCGACAGCCGCCCGCTTGTACTTCTGGTCTCCCGTCAGGTCCGTCAGGGCCACGAACACTCGAAACAGGTTCTGTTGGCTGGCCAAATTCGACAGCGTCCACTCCGTCGGCATCCTCCATTTTTCGGCCTGCTCCTTGGGCAACTTCCAGATCACCGGCTCATGGGTATCGATGTTGAGCCCGTCGGCGAACAAGGGCGTGTGCTTGGAACCATACACGTCCTTGCCATGGCGAAGGACGTTGTCCGCGAAGGTCTGCACCGCTTCCAGGTACTTGCCGGGTGTTGTTTCTTCGTCGCTGACTGGATTGGCGATGGCGACCGTCATCGCCGACATGGAGACTGACAGAAAGCCCCAAAAGACGGGTGTCCTTGTCATGATCGAGGTCTCCCAATGCGGCGGCCCGGGATCCTACGGGACCACACAGGCCATGGTATCGACCCACGGGCGGGGCTGCCAGGGAAAATGGGCACAGCGTCGGGCTGTGTTGCTTGATCTTCCGACGTATCTGTGCAAAGCTGATGCTGTGGCCGGCACAAATAACTCACCAGGCGAGGAGGTTGATCATGGCCCGCGATATCGACCGCAGGACGATACTCAAACGGGGTCTGGGCGCCCTTGCAGGCACGTTGGCCGCGACTGGCGTGCGCCAGGCACGGACTGCCGAGCCGGTTGCCTCCGCTCCCGCGAATCTGAACGGGTGGCACAAACACGGCATCGTGCTGGATGCCACCGAACCGTGGGAGCAGAATGGCATTCAAAGCTTCACCTCGCCCTCCGAACCGCTCGATGGGGACCGATGGCGAATCTGGTACTCGGCGGTGGGCACGCATGAGACTGTGAAATACACCATTGCCTACGCCGAGGGTGTGCCGGGACAGGAGATGAAGAAATACCCGGTGCAGTGTTCAACCGGCGAGCCCGGCGATGGAGCGTTCACGCTGGGACCGCTGCCGGAGAAGTGGCGCCCCGTGCAGGTGGTTCACATCCCGCTCAAGAACGGCAAACATCGGATCTACTTCTGGGCCCACGGGCCGGGTATTCTCCGCTATCTCGCGGCCGACAGTGAAGACGGGCATCGCTACCGCGTCATCGATCCGCTTCGGCCGGTGCTTTACCACTTCCACGACCGGGCCGCCTGGGGCGTGGCCTCGCCTGACGGCGTGATGCTGCACAAGGAGCCGAGCAGGGACCGACCAGCCGACGAGCCGTTGGCCCCCTCGCATCTGCTCTCCAACGATGCGACCAACATCTACCAATTGCCTGACGGCACCTTCGAAATGTACTCCGTCGCCCTGATCCAGGTTCCCAAGGATGACCCGGCCTACATGCCGCACGACAATGCTCCAGGGCTTATCCGCTTGGTCGATCGGTATGTGTCCGACGACGGTCTTCATTTCGAGAAGCGGCGGCGGGTGATCGACCGCGATGCCAAAGACCCGCCGGATCAGCAGTTTTATTATCTCAGCGTGACCCACACGCCCAAGGGACGAATCGGAATGCTCGGACACTACCGTTGTCAAGCCCAGACCATGGACCTTGAGTGGTGCTATTCCGAGGACGGCGTGCGCTGGGATCGCCCGGCTCGCAAGGCCTGGATTCCCCGTGGCGACCAGACTCAGCCGGACAGCTATGGCATCTATGCCCCAAGCGGCCTCGTGCGGCGCGGCGGCCGGTATCACCTGTTCTATACCGCAGTGAACAGCGCTCATAACGGAAAGGACTCTTACGGCCCGCCTCGCTGCCTGATTATGCACGCGACCATCGATGACATCGCACGGCCACAGGCGTCAGCGTTGCGTGACGCAATGCCGAGGAATTCAGAGTCGGAGATTGAGAAATGGGGGGGCGACGGACGGAGAGGATGCCGGAATTCATGAAGAAGACCTGCACCATGTCGATAGCTGCGATCAGCACCTGGATCCTTTTCGTGCCTTCCTGGTCACTCGGCCAGAATGTGCCAACGACTCAGGCCGTGGAAACAATGAGCGGCCTCCTTGGCCGTGTGCCGGCCGATGCCGCCGAGGTTCTCCCTGGGTTGTCGAAGGCTTGTCCTCTTGATCTCGGCAGGACATCGATCGCCGAAGCGATTCTGGAGGCGGCCAAGTCCGGTTCGGCGGAGATTCCCGTTACAACCTACACGCAGTATCGGGAATTCAGGAAATCCGGCGACCGGGAGCCCTACCAGAAGCCCTATTTCGAGAAGCGGGCGTTGTTGGCCAAGGCGGTTCTGGCCGCGTGGCTTCAGGGCGATCTTGCTTCGGTAGACTTTGTCAACGATCTCGTGTGGAACATCTGCGAAGAGACCAACTGGGTCATCCCCGCACACGAGTCCGTCGGCGAGATCGACCTGATGGCCGCGGAGACGGCCGCCACCCTCGCGTTTACCGAGCTACTGGTCGGTCCCAGACTCCCGGATGAGATCCGAACACGGCTTCGGGAAGAGGTGAAGAGGCGTGTGATCGAACCATATCTTGACCACGGCGCGAAGTTCTGGTGGGACAACGGAGCTAACAACTGGACGGGTGTCTGTGCCGGCTCGATCGGACAGGTTCTTCTCATTTTGGAGCCGGATCCCGAGCGACAGGCCCGCGGATTGGCCTTGGTGGTGGATCAGCTCAATCGCTTTGTCGATCGGGCCTTTGAGGAAGACGGGGCCAGCACCGAGGGCATTGGATACTGGAACTATGGCCTGGCGCACTTTGTGATCTTCGCCGAGATGCTCCGGGCCCGCACCGGCGGGGCGATCGACCTTCTGGCAGGCGAGAAGATCGCAAGGATCGCGGGATACCCCACGGCCGTTGCGATCGGACGGCATGCTTTCGCCTCGTTCTCGGACAGCTCTGAGAACGCCAGTGTGCTTCCCTTCATTGCGGCCAGGCTGGCGGACAGAACCGGACGCCCCGCATTGCTCGCCCAGGCAAGCGATAAGGCACACGAAGGCCGCCTGGGTTGGGTGTTGTGCAATCTGATCTGGCACGGCGATCAGCCAAGACGGGAGCCCCTTTTCGAGAACGTGGTGTTACCCAAAGCCGGCGTCGCCCGATGCGTGGGAAAGGCCGGTGACCGGTCGGTGATTCTCGTCGCCAAGGCCGGCAACAATGCCGAACAGCACAACCACAACGACGTGGGCAGTTTTGTGCTCCGTATCGGCGAAACGACGTTTCTCTGCGACCCGGGCGCGGGCCTCTACAATGCCGCCTACTTCGGACGCCGGCGCTACGAAAACGTCTTTGCCTCGTCTTACGGTCACAGCGTACCGCGGATCGGTGGGATGCAGCAGAAACCCGGCGGGCAGTACCGCAGGACGCTGGAAGTGAGCTCGGATGGGACCGCCAGAATCGACATGCACGAGGCCTACGGCATCGCTCAACTCAAGAGCTTTCAGCGCACGTTCAAGATCGATCCTGATGGCCGGGTGACCATCACGGATGAGTTGCGCTTCGACGGCGACGGCATGGAGGTTGAAGAGGCTTTCGTAACCTGGCACGACGTCAAGGTGAAC
This sequence comes from Phycisphaerae bacterium, assembly GCA_035384605.1. Classification (NCBI taxonomy): domain Bacteria; kingdom Pseudomonadati; phylum Planctomycetota; class Phycisphaerae; species Phycisphaerae bacterium. The sequence continues at coordinate 70,423 of DAOOIV010000009.1, read as the reverse complement.
GGTCCGGTGGCCCATGTGGTCGGCGACGAAAGCATGTTGGAGATCCGTGCTCGTTCCGGGGTGTTCAAGGCCGAGCGGCTCGAAGACGCCTGCAAGGCGAATAAGAAAAAGGGTGTTCTGACACGGCTGAGCGCCTCCTACCCGCAAGCCCCGATCGTGAAGACCCATTTCATGTTCGTCTACAAAAAAGCAACATAACCGTTGACAAGTCCTTGCCAAATGCCGCCGAATCGATAAGCTGTCATTGTTTCAGAACCTGTGTGGGCGCGCGTTGAAGTCCTACATTCGGAGGCGAGACAGAATCATGTCTGTGCTGATTCCGCTGGTTGCGGTCTTCCTGGGGCCTCTTGCAGCGAGTGAGACGCCGGCTGGTTCGGCGCCGAGCCCTCAAACGGCCGCCCGATTTGAACCCACCTGGGAGTCGCTCGAACGCTACCAGGTTCCGCAGTGGTATCTGGACGGCAAGTTCGGCATTTTCATTCACTGGGGCGTCTACTCCGTGCCCGCTTTCGGCAACGAGTGGTATCCCCGCAACATGTACCTGCAGGACTCGCCTGAGTTCAAGCACCACCTGGCCACATATGGCCCCCACTCGCAGTTCGGCTACAAGGATTTTATCCCCTTGTTCAAGGCGGAGAAGTTCGAACCGGCTCGCTGGGCCGAGCTCTTCCGAAAGGCCGGCGCCAAATACGTTGTTCCTGTGGCTGAGCATCACGACGGCTTTGCCATGTACGACTGTAGCCTGTCGCCGTGGTGTGCCGCCAAGATCGGGCCTAAACGAGACATTATTGGTGAACTGGCAGAGGCGGTTAGGAAAGAGGGCATGGTCTTCGGACTGTCCAGCCATCGTGCCGAACACTGGTGGTTCTTTGACGGCGGCATGAGATTCGATTCCGACGTGAAGGACCCCACGTTCGCCGGCCTGTACGGCCCGGCCCAGCCCGAAAAGACCAGCCGGCCGGACAAGGCCTTCCTCGACGACTGGCTGGCTCGCACGCGCGAGCTGGTCGACAAGTATCAGCCGCAACTGGTCTGGTTCGACTGGTGGATCCAGGAGCCGGAGTTCGAACCATATCTGCGGGAGTTTGCGGCGTACTACTACAACAAGGATGCCGAATGGCAAAAAGGCGTTGTGATCAACTACAAGTTCAAAGCCTTTCCCGACAAGGCGGCCGTGCTTGACGTCGAACGCGGCCAACTGGCTGAGATCAGGCCTTTCTTCTGGCAAACGGATACCTCGATCTCCAGGAACTCGTGGGGATATGTCAGCAGACAGGACTATAAGACGGTTGACTCTCTGATCGACGATCTGGTCGACATCGTCAGCAAGAACGGGGCCCTGCTGCTCAACATCGGGCCGAAGCCCGACGGCACGATCCCCGAGGCCGAGGAGAAGATATTGCTTGAGATCGGCCGGTGGTTGGAGATCAACGGCGAGGCAGTTTACGGCACGCGTCCGTGGAAGGTTTACGGCGAAGGTCCGACGAAAATCATTGAAGGTTCCATGAACGACACCAAGCGAAGTGCGTTCACCGGGCTGGACATTCGTTTCACCACCAAAGGCGACGTGCTCTACGCTACGGTGCTGGCCTGGCCGGAGGGTGACAGAGTCATCATACGCTGTCTGGCCAGGGACTCATCGCTATACCGCGGCGAGATCAGTGACGTCAAGCTGCTGGGTTGCAGGGATCCGGTTGTCTGGGAACGGACCGCCGAGGGACTTGCCGTCAGGCTTCCGGCGACAAAGCCATGCGAACATGCCTTTGTGCTGCGCATCTCTCCCGCTGAGCGCGCTGCTCAAAGGCCGGCAAAGTAGAGGCGGCTTGGTCAGCGGCCGATGAGGTTGAGATCCGGCGGATTCTACCGACGGTTCGCACGCCAATGCGTCCCTGAAGTGCCTAGGCAGGCAACGATTCAATCTGAGATCAGCCGGGCTGAAACCATCCAGGTGATGGAGAGGAGTGATACAAATGAAACGGAGTCCCGTGAGTCGGAGGGAATTCCTGAACCGTTCGGTCGTCGCAGCCGCGGGGGTCGCCGCGGCTTCGTTGGCCCGTCCGGCACCATTACGGGCCGCCGGGGCCGACGACAGGATCGTCATCGGCTTCATGGGCTGCGGGGGACGCGGCAACTTCCTGGTTAAGGAGATGGCCGCCCGCAAGAACCTCGATTTCGCGTATATGTGCGACCCCGACGCGGGTCGTCTGGCTGCTGGGATCAAGCAGGCAGAAAAGCTTACCGGCAAGGCCCCCAAGGCGGTGAAGGACTACCGCGAGATTCTCGATGACAAGAATGTCCACGCCTTGTTCGTCTGCACGCCCGATCACTGGCACGCGCTGCCGACGATCCATGCCTGCCAGGCCGGCAAGGATGTCTATGTCGAAAAGCCCGCATCCCACAGCGTCTGGGAAGGCCGCAAGATGGTCGAGGCCGCCCGGAAGTATGGCCGTGTCGTCCAGCTCGGCACCCAGACGCGCAGCGGTCGATACACACGTGAGGCCGTGGAGTACATCCGTTCCGGCAATCTCGGCAAGGTGCACCTCATCCACGTTTTGAACATGAAGATGCGGGAGAGCATCGGGCACAAGGCCGACGCCCCAACCCCGCCGGGCGTGGATTACGACCAATGGCTCGGACCGGCGCCCAAGCGGGACTTCAACCCCAACCGCTTCCACTATTCCTGGCACTGGTTCTGGGATTACTCCGGTGGCGACATCATCAACGACGGCGTCCACCAGATCGACATCGCTCGCTGGCTGGCCGGCCAGGATTCGCCTGCGGCCGTCAGCGGTACCGGCGGCCGGTTCTCCTTCAACGACGACCAGGAGACGCCCGATACGCAAGTGGTCACATGGGATTTCGACAATCTGACGATGGTCTTCGAGAACATCCTCTGGGCCCCGTACATGAAAAAGATGGAATGGAACACGCGGGACACCGATGCGTACCCCAACTGGCCCTTCGACGGGATGCGCATTGAGGTCTACGGCGAGAAGGGCCTCATGTTCTTCGAGCGCCACGGTGGCGGCTGGCAGGTCTTCGACGAGTCCGAGAAGATCATCAGCCAGTCCAACGACCGTCATCCGCACTACGCTCATCTGGACAACTTCTTCGAGTGCATCCGATCTCGCAAGCGGCCGAATGCCGACATCGAGGAAGGTCATCTCTCCACGATTCTTTGCCAGATCGGCAACATTTCATATCGATGCGACGGCCGCAGGCTGAAATGGGACGGCAAGCAGGAGAAGTTCACCAACGATGAGGAGGCGAACGGCTATCTGAAACGAACGTATCGCGAACCCTACGTGGTGCCGGAGACGGTCTGACCGGTGGAGTGGCCTTGAATGCATGCTCTTGGGAACCGCAGCAACTCCCGCAAGTGGGGAGCGATATCGTGCATTGGAATCGGCCTTCTGCTGGCGGTCGAAGCCGTTGGCACTGCTCACGCGGACGAGGGCCGCTTGCCGAACGCTTCGCCGCTGGTTGAAACCGGCGACCTGGCGATGAAGATGGTTGCTGGCATCGACAAGCATTTGCTGAGGCAGACTGAAGCATCCGTTGCCGACCGCGAGCGGTATTGGCATCGCGATTTTGGCTCGACCGAGGCCTACCTCAAGTCGGTCGAGCCGAACCGAGCCGAGTTCGCCAGAATCGTCGGCGTCGTGGATCCTCGGCGGGAGCCCGCGGGCCTCCAATTGATCGCGACGACCACTCAGCCATCCGGCGCGGGTGGGAGTGCAGACTACACGATTGACCGCGCACGCTGGCCGGTGTTCGACGGCGTCGATGCCGAAGGCCTCCTCCTGCAACCGAAAGGCAATCCGGTTGCCCGCGTCATCGCCTTGCCGGATGCCGACTGGACGCCCGAGATGCTCGTAGGCCTTGCCCCGGGCGTTGATCCCGCTTGCCAGTATGCCCGGCGCTTGGCCGAAAATGGGTGCCTGGTGCTTGTCCCCACGCTTGTCGATCGAGGCAGTCGGCTGTCGGGCAATCCTTCAATCCGCATGACCAATATTCCCCATCGCGAGTTCATCTACCGGATGGCCTACCAGATGGGTCGGCACATCATCGGATACGAGGTCCAGAAGGTCCTCGCGGCCGTGGACTGCTTCCACAGCGGTGCGGCCGGCAGAAAGCTGCCCATCGGCGTCTTCGGCTATGGCGAAGGCGGGTTGCTCGCGTTATATGCCGCGGCGATCGACCGGCGAATCGATGCCGCCTGCGTCAGCGGCTACTTCCAATCTCGCGCGCAGGTGTGGGCTGAACCGGTCTATCGCAACGTGTGGAACCTGCTCCGCGAGTTCGGCGATGCCGAGATCGCAAGCCTTGTCGCTCCCCGGCCGTTGGTCATCGAGGCCGGCCGAGGTCCCGAAGTGGGCAGTCCCCCACCCGATCCCTATGGGCACAGCCAAGCCTCGTCCGGCAGACTGGTCACCCCGCCGCGAGAGGCGGTTCTACACGAGTTCAATCGCGCCCAAGGTGTGTACGAGCAGCTCAAAGCGGCCGGCAAGATAAGGCTCGTCTTCCCCGATGACCCTCGTGCTGGCCCGGGTACCGAACCGGCCCTCCAGGCCTTTCTGGCTGCATTGGTGGGGCGGCAAGGCCCCCTCAGGCCCGCCGGCCCTTCTCCTGTCCCTTCGCAGTGGGCAGACGCCGATGTTGATGCCCGCCAGGCTCGCCAGTTTGGCCAACTGGTCGGTTTTACGCAGAGACTCGTCCGCGAATCCGGCGAGCGCCGCCGTCAGTTCTGGTCGAAGGCCGACGCCTCCTCGCTCGAGAAGTGGCAGAAATCGTGCGAGTACTATCGCCGCTACTTGTGGGACGAGGTCATTGGCCGATGCCCCGCGCCCGGCGACAGCATCAACCCTCGCTCCCGCCGGATCATCGACAACGACAAGTGGGCGGGCTATGAAGTTGTTCTGGACGTTTATCCCGACGTATTCGCATATGGAATACTGTTACTTCCTAAGGACATTCGGCCCGGCGAGCGAAGGCCGGTTGTCGTGTGCCAGCACGGCCTGGAGGGTCGGCCGAACAAGGTTGTTGATCGGACCATCAAATCGCCCTACAAAGCCTTCGGCGCTGACTTGGCCGACCGCGGTTACATCGTCTTCGCCCCGCAGAACCCCTACATCGGCGGAGACGCCTTTCGTCTTCTGCAACGCAAGGCCAACCCCCTTAAGCTTTCCCTGTTCTCGTTCATCACCGCGCAGCACCGGCAGATTCTCCTCTGGCTGGGACAGCAACCGTTCGTCGATCCGAAGCGCATCGCCTTCTATGGCCTCTCTTATGGCGGCAAGACGGCCATGCGGGTACCGGCGCTGTTGCCCGAATACTGCCTGAGCATCTGCTCGGGTGATTTCAACGAGTGGATCGTCAAGACCACTTCGGTCGACCTCGTCAACAGCTACATGTTTACGTACGAGTACGAGATCTATGAGTTCGACATGGGCAACACGTTCAACTACGGCGAGCTGGCCGGCCTGATCGCCCCTCGGCCCTTCATGGTTGAGCGAGGGCATGACGACCCCGTTGGCATGGACGAGTGGGTCTCATACGAATATGCCAAGGTCCGGCGGCTTTACGCGAAGTTGGGCCTCCCTGACCTCACGGAAATCGAGTACTTCGACGGCCGGCACGAGATTCACGCGGTGGGCACCTTTGCCTTCCTTCACAAACACCTCGCCCGGCCAAGGTAGATCGGGCTCCGCCCGTCATGGGCACTATGATTGACTCAACAGCCCGGTTCAAGACCTTACGGCCGGACGTCTGCGCGGCTTGCGCGCATGTTTCCAGCTCGCAGTGCGCTTGGGTTGCGGTACCCCCAAGGGCGGTCCGCCTCAGAGAACCAGGGCTTGAGCCGGATCGGCCAGCTCCCTGTACTTGCCGTCAGGCTGCCGAACAAGAACAACTTCGTGGTCTTCTCCAAATTGGCCCTGTACCTTGGCGGTAAGTCTCTGGTGGGTATCGTGCTCATTTGGCTGTTCAGATGGCTTGCTCGATCGGGCCTGTTGGTTCCCGCACGATCCTCCCTCTACGCTGTCGGTCGGCAGTTCCCGGGTCTCATTCGCCTCGACGTAATGGCCGTCGGGCTGGCGGACCAGAACGACGGTACGCTCAATGCCGAAGCGTCCTTCCACGGTGGCCGTCAGTGTTTGTGGCTTGCTGTCCATGGTACACCCCTCTACGGATTACTATGCTGGTTCTAGCCGATATCTCCTTGCTGCGATCGTCACGCGCCGGCGGCACGTCACGCGATCGCCCCTGCGGCGATGGACACGGCTATGCGGCGCCATTGAAATATACGATTCGCTCTTATGCTTCGGCCAGTTCATCGTGGCCTGCGTTGCTCGAAATGCTCCATTGCTTGCAGAGAACATAGCTCCTCGTTGTCCTGTTATTGGACCGCCTGTCTCCCTGGTTGACCGGTCGGCTCTCGTTTGTCCGATAACCGTATCTGCCGAACTCTCTCGGGCCGACGCTCCGAAGCGCCGGCCGGCGGGCATTCCAGATGCTCAGCTTGTCATTACGGGCACACGGACCGCTTCTCGAGTCGCCGACGGCGAACAAGCATCACACGCCCCGACCAGGTGAATGAGCATTGCGTTGGTGCTGCCGGGTTCGCGGAGATGGGTGCCCGCGACGATCATGATCATATCGTTTGTCTTCGCCAACTCGCGATCGATCAGCACGGCATCGACGTCCCTGATCATGTCTTTCTGTCGTGTCTGATGGTCAAGACGCGCAGGCCGAACACCGTAATAAAGCGACATGCGCCGACAGACGCGAGCATCAGGACTGAGGCCGACGATCATCTGCGGGATGCGGCGTTTGCTCAGAAGTCGAACCGTCGTGCCCGTGTCGGTCCACACGGCCAGCGCATGGACGTTTAACTCGCGAGCGAGGACGCTTGCCCCGTGGACCACCGCGGATACGAACTGCAACTCCTCGGGATCCACACGGGGGACGGAGTCTCCTGCCTGGCCGGCGAGATACGCCTCGGTCTGGTCGGCGATGCTGCGAATCACGCGAACGGCCTCAAGCGGATAACCGCCGACCGACGTCTCCGCCGAAAGCATGACCGCGTCCGCGCCATCCAGGATGGCATTGGCGACGTCACTCACCTCGGCCCGCGTGGGAACGGGTGATTCAACCATGCTCTGGAGCATCTGCGTGGCCACAATGACAGGTTTGCCCGCACGAGCACACCGCTGCGTGATCTGTTTCTGAAGCAATGGCACCCTCGAGACGTCCATCTCGACGCCCAGGTCGCCTCGGGCAACAAGCAACGCATCCGACAGGCTGATGATTTCGTCAAGATGCTCGATCGCCTCGGGGCGCTCGATCTTTGACACGACGTGGGCGTTGCTCTCGTGCCTCGTAAGCTCGGCTCGAAGTTCCTCCAGGTCCTTCGGGGAGCGAACGAACGACAGGGCAAGGTAGTCAAGATCCTGCTGAGCCGCCCATTGGATGTCCGTTCGATCCTTCTGAGTGAGGGCAGGAAGCGAGAGTCGGCTATCCGGCAGGTTGACACCCTTGTGGGTGCGAATGGTCCCCCCGACCTCGCATTCGCAGATCAGCTTCGCGCCTTGTTTCGCCACCGCCCGGAGCCGAATCTGGCCGTCGTCGATCAGAACCCGCTCGCCGCACTGGACATCGTCGCACAATTGATCATAGCTTGTACAGATTCGTCCGGGCGTGCATGGAAAACTGCCCGGCTCGATCGCAAGAAGCTCTCGAACGGCAATGTCGAAGCTTCCGTCGGCAATCTGCCCCACGCGAATCTTCGGGCCGCAGAGGTCTCCCATGATCGCAACCACATCACCGCTTTGCACTGCAGCGCGTCGAATGGCGGCGACGGTCTGGGTGTGCTCTTCCAAATTGCCATGCGACAGATTGACACGGAAGACGTCGACCCCCTCGTCGATCAAGGCGCGCAGCGTGGCTTGGTCTCTGCAGGCCGGTCCGACGGTCGCAACGACCTTCGTCTTGTTGCTGTGTGACAAGGTACCCGTCCTTTCAAGGCCCGCGTTTGGACTGACTGCGTTACTGCGACAGGCAAGACAGTTCATGCGATCGAGCCGATCTCGATCACCTGCCGGCCGCAGATTGTCCTTGCCGGGGTAGCGGGCGTGTCTGTCGTCGCCCCAGTTCCCGGTTCATGCCCGAAGCGCCACGTGAACAACCAAGGCCCGTTCTTGCTACAGGCGGCTGCACGCACCGACAGTCCGGGTCGGAGACCGGCGCGCACTTGGTTCCTCGGGGCCTTCATCGGTCAGAATGATCGTTGCCTCAAGTACGGCGCGTCCCATAAAGGTGCCGGCTGGCTTGCCAGGGCGATTCCGGCTAGATTGCCGCAGAGATTGACCGGCTTTCCCGCACACGGAGGATGCGCATATGCGTTTCAACCGTTCCTGCCTGCCGATACTGTGGCTGCTTGTTCCACTCTGTCTTGATTGGCCGCCCGCGTCTGCCGGCCAGGAGCCGCTGAATCGGCCGAATATTCTCTTTCTCATGGCCGACCAGTTCCGGGCGGATTGCGTTGGTGCCGACGGAAATCCTGTGATCCGCACGCCCAATCTGGATCGAATCGCCGCCGAAGGTGCTCGTTTTCGCGTTGCGTACACATCGACGCCGTCCTGCACGCCGGCCCGGTCAGGGATCCTCACCGGTCTGTCGCCCTGGCACCACGGCATGCTCGGCATGGGCCGCATGGCGCTGAGCTATCAGAACGAGATGCCGCGGATGCTCCATGAGGCCGGTTACTATGCCGCCGGCATCGGCAAGCAGCACTTTCACCCCCAGCGGAACGCGCACGGCTACGACTTGCTGATCCTGGACGAGTCCGGCCGGGCGACGTCGCCCGATTTTCGCAGCGACTATCGAAGCTGGTTCTTGTCGATGGCGCCGACACTCAACCCCGACGCCACCGGAATTGGCTGGAACGACTACCGTGCCGCGGAGTACGCACTGCCCGAGTCTCTGCACCCGACACGCTGGACCGGCGATGTCGCGGTCAACTTCCTCAAGGAGTATCGCCGGCCCGAGCCATTCTTCCTGATGGTTTCCTTTGCCCGACCGCACAGCCCGTACGACCCGCCCGGGCGATTCATGAAGATGTACGAAGACGCTGATGTCCCCCCGGCCGTCGTCGGCGATTGGGTCAGCCGCCATGCTGGCAAGGACAACCCCGAGGATTTCAACTCGTGGCGGGGCAACTTCGGCCCTGAGCAGGTTCGTGCGTCGCGGCGTGCGTACTACGGCTCGGTTACGTTCATTGATGAGCAGATCGGCCGGATCCTGGCCATCCTGCAGGAACGCGGCTGGCTCGACAACACGCTGATTCTCTTCACCGCCGACCACGGTGACATGCTGGGTGACCACCATCTCTGGCGAAAGACCTACGCCTACGAGGCCTCTGCTCGCATCCCCATGCTGATTCGATGGCCTTCAAGCATCAATGCCGCCCGTGGGCAAGTGCTCGCACAACCGGTCGAACTTCGCGACCTGCTGCCCACGTTCCTCGACGCGGCCGGTGCGACCGTCGACGAAAAGCGTTTCGACGGCCGAAGCCTGCTGCGTCTTGTCCGTGGTCGGTCGGACGGCTGGCGCGAGTATATCGATTTCGAGCACAGTGCATGCTATGCGGGGGCCGGATACTGGACTGCCCTGACCGACGGCAGGACCAAGTACATCGTTCACGCCGCCGAAGGCCAGGAGCAACTATTTGACCTGCAGGCCGATCCGGGCGAACTGCACGACCTGGCGGCGGACCCCGCACAGCAGGACAGGCTGCGCGCCTGGCGGGAACGCATGGTCACGCACTTGTCCGAGCGAGGCGAGCCTTTCGTGAAAGAGGGTAAGCTGGTTCTGCCGAGGCCGTCCATGCTCTACAGCCCCAATTTCCCGAAGGATGAAGGCGAAGAGAACAGCGCCGTCGGCAAAGCGAGACAATCCGCCCAGACACGGCCGACCGGTAGGCCGCGCAGGTGAAAAGAGCCATGGAGCAACGTTGATGAGTGTTTCAACCGGAAGTGCGATCGGAGTGTTGTGCGGACTGGTGTCCATCCTTTTCTCTCCGGATGTTCAGGCTGTGTCTGCTTCCACCCCCGCCCGGCCTCGCGTGTTGATCATCGGAGACTCCATTTCGATCGGCTACAACGAACCGGTGCGCGAGATGCTGAGCGACGTGGCAGATGTCGCACACAATCCGGGCAACGCGGCGGATACATGGAAGGGCCTGGAGGAACTCGATACCTGGCTCGGCTCGGAGAAGTGGAGCGTTATCCATTTCAACTGGGGGCTCCACGATCTCAAACATGTCCGGGATGGGAAACTTGACCTCACCGCTCCACGTGTCTCGACGACTGAACAGTATCGAGAGAATCTCGACAAGCTCGTGCTTCGCCTCAAGGAATCCGGCGCCAAGCTGATCTGGGCAAGCACGACGCCGATCCCGGAAGGTGCCGCCGGCCGAATCAAGGGCCAGGAGATCGAGTTCAATACCGCGGCTCGCGAAGTCATGGACCGGCATGGCGTGACGGTCAACGACCTGCACACCTGGGTATGGCCCCATCTGGGCAGATATCAGCAGAAAGCCAATGTCCATTTCACTGAAGAAGGCTCGCGTTTTCTGGCGGAGAGGGTTGCCCGCAAGATCCGTAACACCCTGCAGGATCAGAGGCCTCCGTTTGAGATGCCCGCGGTGCAACCGCCGGTGTTTCCCGATCGCCACGTGAGCATTGAGCAATTCGGGGCGGTGGGCGACGGGAAGACTCTCAACACATCGGCCATTGCCCGAGCCATCGCCGACTGCGCTGAGAAGGGTGGCGGCCGGGTCCTGATTCCACCCGGCGTCTGGCTGACGGGCGCGATTCATCTCAAGAGCAACGTCGAGCTGCATTTGGCCGAAGGGGCCGAATTGCGGTTCAGCACCAACCCGGCCGACTATCTCCCGGCGGTGTTTGTTCGGTGGGGGGGCTTCGAGTGCTGGAACTACTCACCGCTGATCTACGCGAGAGACTGCGTCAATATCGCTGTCACCGGCCGTGGCAAACTGGAGGGCCAGGGAAAGGCATGGTGGGGTTGGGTCAAAGAGCAGGATCGCGTCTCGCGAAGGCTGTATGACATGGTCCTGGCAGGCGTCGATGTGGAGCAACGGCTTTTTGCCGACGAAAAAGAGCCGCTACGCCCCCAATTCATCCAGCCGATCAACTGCCGAAACGTGCTGATCGAGGGGGTCACCATCACCAGCGGGCCCTTCTGGACGATCCAGGCGGTCTACTGCGAGAACGTTCTGGTTCGGAACATCACCGTGACGAACGAGGGGCCAAACAACGATGGATTCAACGCGGATTCGTGCCGCAACGTCTTGGTCGAGCACTGCACGTTCGCAACCGGTGATGACAGCGTGGCGATCAAGTCCGGATTGAACGAAGATGGTTGGCGAGTGGGGCGGCCCTCTGAGAACATCGTCGTGCGGCATTGCCGTATGATGCGCGGACACGGCGGCGTTGTGATCGGCAGCGACATGTCCGGCGGCGTGCGGAATGTCTTCGTGCATGACTGCGATTTCAGCGGATCGCAGATCGGCATTCGGCTGAAATCGTCCCGCGGCCGTGGCGGCATCGTTGAAAACGTGTATTATCGCGACATCGATCTCGGTGACATCCAAGGTCAGGCCATCACCATACATACCGACTACAAGGCCTACTTTGGTGCCGATCAGGGCAAGGCCCCGGCGTTCCGGAAGATTCACATCAGCGATGTGATCTGCCGCAAGGCCGCCCAGGCGGTGCGTCTGTCGGGTCTGCCTGAACAATTGATCGAGGACGTTGTCTTCGAAAGAGCGATACTTGGCGCCAAGGAGGGCATGACCTGTTCACAGGTGAAGGGTCTTCGCTTGGCCGACGTGGCGGTCACTCCCGCCGCCGGCCCGGTGATGCGGGTCAAGGACAGCCGGCAGGTTACGCTCCAGCGAGCCGTGTGTCCTCGCGATGCCGATCCGTTCCTGCGGGTGGAAGGGGCCGGGAGCGGTGAGATTCGGGTGATGGAAAGCGATTTGTCGTTGGCGAAGAAGAGCGTCGAGTTGGCCGAGGGCGCACCGGCTGATGCGGTCGCGATAGATGACAAGCCGGTGCGATGACCAAGCGGGCGGCAACGTTCGTGCCCCGAAGGGGGCGGCAACGTTCGTGCCGCGAAGCGGGCGGCAGCGTTCGTGCCCCGAAGGGGGCGGCAGCGTTCGTGCCCCGAAGGGGGCGGCAGCGTTCGTGCCCCGAAGGGGACGGCAGCGTTCGTGCCGCGAAGGGGACGGCAGCGTTCGTGCCGCGAAGGGGACGGCAGCGTTCGTGCCCCAAAGGGGCGCAGGTATGTAGCCAGGGGCGCAAGCCCCTGGAAGCGGTGTCACATTGACCAGTGAGCCCCAGCGGGGCGATAGAAGCTCACTTGTCACGGAAAGCCCACAACTCGACGCCGCGCATGGCAGACCCTAACCATGTCACTTGTCGGTCTTGGCGAAGAACACAGTTGCCCCATTCTTTGCCAGTGATGCGATCTCCTCGGCCGACATGGCTCGGCCCAGCACCAGCACGTCATCCACGTTGCCCATCAATTGCTCGTCGCTGCCGCGATGTGCGTCCTCGCCGATCAGCAGGCTGCGAGCGAGCTTTACCGGCTCGCCGCCGGGTATCCATTGTCGACCGATTGGCTTCCCGTCCAGATAGAACGTCACGCAGCCGTCATCATACACCACGGCCAGGTGGTGATACTTGCCGTCGTTGAACGTCACGGCCTCCGAATCCACTGCGATGCCTTTGCACACCAGGCGCAGACCGTTGAGCATCCGGCCGCTCGGGTCAAAATCGAAGATGAGCTCCGCGCTGCTCACCGGGAAGTTGCCGTTGTACGCGCTGAACAGCCGAGCATGCTTGTTGTTGCTGCTCTTGACCATGGCGGCCAACGTGAAATACCTGCCCAGGTCATCCGTGCCGAGAATCTCCACGCGGTTCCAGGGACGCCATTGCGACCCGACCACGAGGGACCTCCGGCCGAAAGCCGGATCCGGGTTCTTGTGATCGAGGGTGGACGTTCCCAGGTTACGCAGCGCCTGAAGCCCGTCCTCGCCCAGCATGTCCGACCAGGCTTCAGTATCGCCCTCGAACGTGTATAGAGCCTGCAAAACCGGGACCGGGGGCTCGTCGATCGACTTGGCGTGTTGACCCGCCATGAAGGAGTAGAGACGGCCGCGATCCAGGATGAACCGGAATCGAACCGGGACTCCGTTCGGCAGCTCTTTTCTTGTCTTCCAACTGACAACGCCGCGGATCGCATCGCCGGTCAGTGGTTCACAGTCCTCGCGCCCGTAACCGGCGACAACCAGACCGTCGTCGCCGATCAGTTCCACTCGAATGGAACCGCCTCGCGCCTGATAGTTGACCAGAAGCGGTCCTTCAGCATTTTCAAATCGCTTGGTCAATACCTCTCCCGGCAGTTCGTCCGCGTCCAGCGAAGCAAAGCCGTCCTTGCGCAGCTTGGCCAGCCCGATCGCCGATCGATACGGCAGCAGGTCATGTTCCTCGTCATAGCCGGTGTAGAACGTCCACAACTCGTCGCCCACCAACAGCGGCGTATGGGCGATCACCATGCCCCGGTCGAACTCCCTGTACTTGCCGATGTCCAGCAGTGGCGGGCGGCTGACGCTGTCCAGTGCGTAGATGTTGCGCACGGAGGTGTCCGCCTCTTCGCGCAACCAGTGCACGCCATCACGGCTGCTCACCAGTTCGAGCCACAGCGGCCCATGGAAGTAGCCTTCGGGCTCCTCGGCCCGATAGATCTGGAGCAGGCCGATATACATCGTCTCGTACGGTAAAACCGGGCAGGCATAAAAATGGGTCCGCTGGACCGTCTCTGGCTTGCACCAGAGGTCGTCCACGTCATCCGGAGCCATGACCATCCGCAGCGGAGGGAACTTGGTCAAATCGGTCGTCTCGCTGAATCCCACGACCCGGCGGCGGAGCCCGCTCACGTCGCCGCTTACATAGGCATTGGCCCCGCCCTTGACCGTGCAGCGGAACCGCTTCGTATGCGCGTCCCAATAGAAATGGCTTGTGTCGCCGCCGGAAATGATCGTCTCGGTCGACTCCTGCTTCCAATTCAGGCCGTCCGGCGACGAGAAAGCATGATACATCCCCCCGACGCCCTGGTAACGCTTCTGTGGATCTTTCTCCCACGGAGTGTACATGACATGCCCCGGACAGTGGGGAACGATGTTGTTGTTTTTCGTTCCATCACCGCTCCATTCATACAACCCGAGATTGGGCTTCTCCCATTTGAGCCCGTCCTTGCTCACCGCATAGCACATGAACGAGCCACGCCCCTTCTTCGAAGACTTGTCTTCCGTCCAGCAGTAGTACCACATTCGAAAGCCCGTGCCGTCCTCCCCGGGCAGGACCGTGACCGCATTGACCACGTGCGCCTCCCATGGCCTGTCGACCCGAATGAGCGGATTGTCCGGGTGCTTGCGGAACGGGTGATACCGACGCACAACGTTCTTCTTGGATACGATGAGATAATCATCGATGAACAGTTGCCACGGGCCGGTCGTCTGTTCAGTGGCCCGCACGGGCTCGCCGGCCAGGGCCCGGCCCACGCCGATTACTGCCGAGACAAAAAGAAACAGGATCGCCAAGTACCGGATGAGGTGAGTCATGATGTCCTCCAGGCAGTTGCGAACGACTTCCGATGCCCATGACCGGTCAACAGAATAAGACCAATCTTGGCGACAAAGCAAGGGCTCAGGTTGATGCGTTCGCGCAGCCTCCGTCTGCCCGGGGGACCAGCCAGATCTACGACAGTCCCGCTCGCAATCGTGCGAGAAGAATCCGTCTGGCTTGGATGCAACAACCGGATCACGTAATCGTTTACCTTTTGTATGAGAGCCTGCAGAGAGCTGCGAGCTGGAGGCGCATCGAGTTGCACCCTTCTCGGGCTGGCTGAGTGGTTATCCGGTGGATAAGGCGCGATTGTTCTCTTAACGTACTGTCCTGAAAAGGGTTACAACCTTGTGGCTGGACATCTGTGCGTCTTGCGGGCACGTTTCCGGATCGCAATGCTCTTAGAACCTTACGGCCAGATATCTGTGCGGCTTGCGCGCATGTTTCTGGATCGCAGAACGCTTGGGTTGCGGTCCGCAAAAAGGCGGTCCGCCTTAGGTTCCGGCCCGGAAAAAGGCAGTTCACCTTGGGACTTTCGGCGATGGATTGGCAAATCGCAGCAGGGGTCGTTCAACCGATTGTGGCGTTTGGGCATCCGACCTTACCATAACAGGTCAGAATGCATGAAGGAGACAAGACATGCTTGGCATCACACGTCGAACGGGGTCGGTACTGGTCGGGATCCTGTGCCTTGGTCTGGTTCCCATCGCAATCGGCCAGCAGGCTGAGCAGAATGGCGACCAAGGCTCGCGTAGGCGGGGTCCTCGCGGAGGCCGGCAGGATAACCAGCAGACTGCTCAGCAGGGCGAGCAGCAAGACGGCCAGCGCGGTGGGCGGCGGGGTAGCCGGCGCGAAGGTCAGCAGGGTTTTCAGGAGGGCGGGCCACGTGATCGTCAGAGTGGCCCGAGGCAAGAGGGGGAGCAAGGCCCCGGACGTCCAGACCGTCGCGGCCCGCGCACGTTCACCCCTGAAGACCGCGAGCGATTCTATAACGAGATGGTCAATCGTTATATGGAACGGCTCAGCGATACGTATGAACTCAGCGACGATCAGCAAACACAAGTCCGGTCGCGCCTGGAAGAACTACGCAGCCAACAGAGAACATACTCCGAGCAGCATCAGAAGGAGTTCGACGATATCCGGACACAGATGGAGCAGTTGAGAGAAAGCGGGGCCGGCTTCGGATCGCCGCAAGCTCGGGAGTTGTTTCAGAAAATGGAAACGCTCCGCGAGCAATCGCCGCTGATGAACCGTGACACGGTGACCGCCGAGGTCGAGAAACTGTTGCCGCCGGAACAAGTTGAGAAAGGCCGCGCCCGCCGCGAGGCAGAGCGCCAGGAATGGGACCGTCGACGGGAAGAAATGCGACGTCGTTGGGAGGAACGCAGGCAGCAGGAGGGCGACCAATCTCAGTCCGACGATGACGGTCCGATGCGGTTCTTCAGAGACCGCGGTGACCGGCGTCGGCGCGATCGCGGGGAGGAGGGTCAGGGGCAACCGGTCGAGGGACAGGAGAACCAGGAACAGCAGGGGCCAGAAGGCCAGGACCAGCAACAGGGCCAATGGCCGCAGATTGACGGGCGGCCAGTCGTGCAGTGGCCGGTGGAAGACCCCCTCGGTCCGTGGGATCGCTATGTTCGCGACTTTGCCCGCCGGTATCGCCTCGATGAGTCGCAAAGGGCAACCGCTCAATCCATCTTGCGCGAGATGCACGAACGCCGCCAGGTGTACGAGCAGGCACACCGGCAGGATTATGAGGCGGCCCATTCGCTTCAAGGGCAGGAACGGGAAAAGCGGTTGGCCCAGTTGAATCAGCCTATTGAGTTCCTTTTCAGCCAGCTCAAGAGTCGGCTGGAGCGAATCCCGACCACCGAGCAGAGAAGGGCGGCAGGTGAACTCAGAACCACCAGCCGGCCGGCAACTCCGCCATCGTCGGCCCCGGCCGGCGCGACGTCGCAGCCGGCGGGCGGATAGAAGGGCATCATCCGAGGATCATGAGCTGCCGCTGCGTTGCGATCGGAATGCTCGTATCGAAGGCCCTCGAGCCTGGAAGCTCGGGTAGCACCTGAATTCCCGCATTCACCGTCCGGTTCGGCGCGAATCATGCGCTCGACAGGCGATTCAGTGTCTCCATTCCGTAAATGAGCGCTCGGGGCAGGTGGAACGGATCCTTGACCGGCAGGGCGACGACATCCGTGATCGGGTGGCCCCGGCGATCGAGTTTCTGAGTCCATTCACCGTGAGGCTTCACGGGAAAATGGCTGAAGCTATAGTCGTGAAGTCTCTGGTACCATTCGAGACACCAGTCCTGCCGCGAAATCTCGTACGCCAACAGGGTCGCGTAGAGGGCTTCGGTGTGAGGCCACCACAGCTTGGCCTCCGGAAACCGCCAGGCGACGTCCGAACGACCATCGGCGTCGACTGCCAGGAACAGGCCGCCGTACTCAGCGTCCCACCCGATTTCAAGATGGCGGCGAACGGCCTCGACCGCCCGCTCGATGATGGTCGATTCACCGGTTTCCAGGGCGATGTGGAGCTGCATCCACATCGACTCAATCGCATGACCGGGCAGAACCACGGTACCTTCGGGAGGGGCGATTTCGTTGCCGGCCATGTCCAACCACTCCAGAATCAGTCCCCGCGCGGGTCGAAGGAAGGTTTCCATAACGAGTCTGTGGTGGCGTAGACTGGCAGCCTTGACCGACGGGTCGCCCGTCGCGTCCGCCAGTTCATGGTAGGCAATGGAAAACAGCATGCTGATGCCGTGGTTGATACGTCCGGGCGGGATCGGGTATGGCCACGCCGGAGGCGGATCGTTACTACCGAGGGTCTTCTCGGTGGCGGCAAAGGTTGACATCGCCAGGTCCAGGCAGGACTGCTTGCGGTTTGCCCGCCAAAGCTCGACGAGCCCATATATGGCAAAGCCGTCAGTGTAGATGCTCTCGAACCCCCGCCGGACTTGCCCGTCGCCATCCATCAGCAGCGGCCAATGCCCATCCTCCAGCGGGCCTTGTTTCGAAAGGAATGAGCAGATTCCCTCAGCCGTCCTCAGCCACTCCATCCTTTGTTCAATGGCGTTGTACAGCTTGCTGAACACCCACACCGCCCGCCACTGCGACCATCCCCAACGATCACGGCTGAGCAGGGTGCCATCATCCTGGATGCACGTGTTGATGCCGCCATTGGGGTCAATCGCATGGTGCATCCAGAACGGGATCACATCATCAAGCAGGGTCGCCTTATACAGATCACGCAGTTGAACGAAGTCGATCATGGTTTGGACTTGCCGCTTCTCACAATTGGTTTTTCGAACACGATACCCTATGCTGATTGTCCCGACGCAAAGCCGAATGCTCGGCCATTGCGGGGAAGAAAAGAATACATGATGCGACGCCGTTTACCAAACCGTCCGGGGAATGCTGCATGATGACGTTTCTCGCGGTTGCAGCCGTGATGCCCGGTGTCGTCTTAGCCGCCGGGAACGGGTTGAGGGCTCACGAGGGGCCAAACTCAGCCGGTATTCAACTGATAGACGGCGGCCGATCGGCCTGCGCGATCATATACCCGGCTGAAGGCGAGGCTTGGCGGAAGATAGCCGCCCGACTGGCTGAGACCATCGCTTCACGTGGGGCGCCCGAAGTCCCCATCCTGCCCGACACGCAAGCCGTGCCCGAACGACTTGGACCCATACGGAAGGATCTGCAGGATCTCAGCCTCATTGTAGTAGGCGATCTCAACAGCAATCGGGCCGTTTTTCCCTACTACGCCAACTATTACACTTGTTGCGACGCCCGGTACCCTGGCGCCGGCGGCTACGAATTGAGGACCATCGTCCGGCCTTTCGGCGGCGAAAAAAGCTGCCTTATTGTCGGAGCCGCGGATGTTGCTGATGGTGAGGCGGCAGTTGAGCGATTGACCGAGATCATTAAGGGCGTCAAGGCCCCAGACCACGTCGAACTCCCCTGTGTTCTCGAAGTGAAACCGGGCAACGAAGTTGCCGCCCTCTTTCAGCCCGCCGTCGAGTGGCTCCGAAGAGGCGGGGGCTCTCGCCCGTTCGAGCAGCACACGCCATACTCGCTCGTGCTTGATCACTTCACGTATGCGGCTCATCTTTATTTCTACACCGGCGAGGAAGACTTCGCACGACGCGCGCGTGAGGCGATTCTCGAAGTCGTCCGCCGCGAGCCGGAAACGGTACGAACCGGCGACTACACAATGGAGAACCTTGCAGTTGCCTGGAGGCGCGTCTGCGTCTGGCCGCATTTCTCGCCCGAGGAACGGGCGCGGGTCGACAGAGCACTTTACGGAACGGTGACTGAACACTCAAGTGCTTGGTGGCGTCTCAGCGACGACTCCAAAGGAATTGGATGCCGGCATCATACCACCGGCATGCTGGCCTGGTGGACCTTGATCCGCGTGTTGCAGGAAGTGGGCCATCTTGATGCTGCGGCACGAGAGCGACTGCAGGAGTGGCGAGGCGAGGCGGAGGCATACCTTAAGGGCCTGAAACGCCACTACGCCGACGACCAGGACGACTATCAATCGATCGACTCCGCTCAGAACACCGCAAGTTACAGCCTCCAGACCGGCGACCTTGCCTGGTATCGCAACGGCTTGGCCGATCAGGCGGCCCGCAAACTGCTCGCGATCGCCGACAACCAGGGTTGGTACGCCGGCATTCAAGGCTATGGCGAGGCCCTGCCCGGCTGGGAACGCTTCGCGCTCAACGGCGGCCTTCTGCTGGGATCATGTGCCTTTGTCTACGGCGATGGAGCCTATGATGAAGCCCTCAGGCGGCTGCCTTCCCTCGCCAACTCGTGGGGCTCACTCCAACCGGCCGGTATCCATCAGTTTGCAGGTTCTCGCCCCTTGGGCCCGGCCCGGGCCGGCCTCAACGCTTTCATGGACGTGTTGCGGTTGACTCCGTATCGACTCGATCTGCTCAACGCCGGCGACTTTCTTCACAGCCCGCTGATGGACGGCTACGCCGTGACCGGCCTTCGTGCGCCGCAGGTCGGCTCCGACTCGGCGTTTGACAAGGTGGTGATCCGTGGCCTGCTGCCCGAGAGCGTCTACTTGTTGCTGCAGGGCTTCTCGGGTACCTCGCTGAGCACCATCGACTTGAATTCCATCATCCGTTATTGCGATCTTGGCAAGCTCTGGCTTGTTCACAACACCGGACGTCGCTCACTCTACTTCAAGAACGGCGTTCACGTATCCAGCGGCATCGATGAGGATCCGCTCCCCGCTGCCTGTGAATTGCTCGATCACGCCGGCTTCGCCGATGTGGCGATGCTGGCCGGCCGGTTGCCCGATTACCGGGGGACCGAATGGACCAGGTATCTGTTCGTCTTGTCAAAACAATTTACCGTGGTTCTCGATCACCTCCGGATCAACGAACCCGGCCGCTATTTGGTCTGCTGTAATTGGCGCACTCCGGGCTTCGCTTCGCTCGAGAACGCGACGTGGGAATCCATCCAGGATGAGGCCGTCTTCACCGTGACCGAAGCGGAGCCGGAGGTCTCATGGAGCCGGCGCTCACCGGTCAGGGACGGCGCCACGCGCCCGACGACCCTGCGGCAACGTCACGTGCTCGATGCCAAGGGCGGCGAAGAGCTCCTTCTCACGAATCTCCTTCAGGTATCGAGCCGCGATCGCCCAGCCGGCCGCGGCATCCGACGCATCGCCCCCAACGCCGTGATTGTCACGTCATGGCCGCAGAATGAACCCAAGACAACCGACCGGTCCGCGCCCGCCGACGCCTGTCTTCTCGTCGTCGGCGGAAATGGAATCGACCTCGGATCGCTGAGGACCGATGCAACCATGCTCGTGCTTAATAGCGACGGCGCGTGGCTCATGGGAGGAACGTCCCTTCAGTTGCGTTCCGAAACCTTCACGGCCGAGGCCGGACGAATTCCGGCGAAAGGATCCTGGCCACGCGAAGTCGCCTCGCTGCTTGCCGCACTGTGTCACGAGGAGGTTCCTGGGAAGCAAGAGCCGCCGCATACGCCTGCACCCCAAGAGACAGACGCTCCCGCTCCGGGCTGGACGCTCAAAATCCCCGGCTCTCGTGGCGGACTGGTTGATGGCGTTCGTCTTGTCGCGGAACGCAACGTCAACGGCCCGAGTATACTGGCGACGGACTGGATCCTCCCTTTGCTCAGGGCCGAACCGAGATTGCAGCCGGGCACCAGCGGCGGATTCAATCTGACGCCTCCCGAATCGCGCAAAGCAACGCGTCCGGCAGCTTCCTCAATGCTGGCCGAGGTGACGCTTGCCCCATTGAAGGACGCGTCGTTTCGATTGGTGCTTCCTGAGAGGTCGACAATCAACGAGATCAGCCTTTTCGGCGAGTCGGCGGGCGAGGATGCCCCGCCTCTGACTCCGGCGGAAATGATCGTGGAATTGACCTTCAGTAATGATGGTTTCAGCGAGGATGTGCGTACCCGAACCATCCGTGCACGGCGGCAACCCACTCACCACGCCCTTTATAAGGGCCATGATTATGTGTTCGAGACCTATCGACTGTCCGGTTTCAATGAGGATGCCCGCGAAGTCCGGGTGCGCATCGCTGACGGTCCGACCGGCGAGATGCCGCTCGCAGAAATCCACGTGCGCACGGTTGGTGCCTGCGGGGTACAACCCGTGCAGACCAGGACCATCGATCTCGACGGCGACGGCAACGACGAGATCTTGGCCTGGACCCCCGAGGGAGAGTTCGCGGTTGTGCGAGCCGACGGCTCGTTACTATGGGCCAGGAGCTGGGCTGAGGGCATCATTGCAGTTGACGCCTGGGACCTGGAGGACGATAGTCGCCGGGAGATATTCGTCAGTCGCGGCGATCGCCGCGTGGACGTGCTGAATCTGGACGGTTCGCCTCGTTGGCATCGCGACTTCTCTCGGATGCGACAGGAAACTGGCGAGCAGATGTACGGCGATGGAAGCCTGGTCTACGGTATGGCGGCGTGGAGACCCGAGGGGTCGGCCGAAAAGCAGGTACTTTGCACCTCCTATTTCTTTTCCGCGATACTCGACGCACATGGCCGCTTGCAGAAGTGCTTCAGACGTGCGGGACACCACGCGGCCATCCGCGAGGTGCCGTCACGATTCGCGGCTGACGGCCAGTTTGCGATCCGTTGCGATATTCCATGGGTCGGTCCCGTGCCTCTCGAATGGTGGGCCGGTAAGGCAGACGAGGCTGTGGCCGGTTGCAGCGTTCACAACGGCCCCCTCGTGCATTTCGAGATAGACGACTTCGACGCCGACGGCAAAGTGGAAGCGTTGGTGGCCGGTGAAGAGGGCGTCGGGCTTTATGGCCGGGCCGAGCCGCCGGTGAAATGGCAGCATTCTACCGATGCGCCTTGTATCGGCGCGGCGGCCGTGAAGGTCGACGATCGCCGGCCGGCCACGATCATCTATGGTCGCGAGGATGGATACGTTTTTGTGCTCGGCCCCGACGGGAGGGAAATCAGCAGCACACTCCTTGATGACCCCGCGATGTGCCTCACCGCCCTCCGTGCCTCAAGCGGGCAGGCCGTGATCCTCGTCGGTACGCGAGCATCGCTGCGATGCCTGAAGGTGGATGGATTAAGCGAGATCTGGCGGCGAGCGGGTTGCTACGTTCGACTGGAGCTCCTCTCAGCGGGAGATACGAAACGAGTCCTTGCCGTCAGACCCGACGGAACCATGGATGTTTTCAACCTGTAATCCGGCTCGGCAGGCAATACTGCCCTTCCTGTTGCTGATTTCCATGCCGCTCGATGATCGCGAACCGTTTTGATTCGAGGCCCGGTCGGCAGTCAACGCGTGTCAGACGGGCCGCGAAGTGCAAGCCCCGTTCAAAAAGAAAGTTGAACGCCGCCGGATAGAGGCCCAGCTTGGTGCAGAGCACATCGAGGTGTAGCCGTGTCTGGCGGAAAAGGGCGATCCATTGTTCCGTGCTCAAGTAGTGGCCCGGGCAATTGACCCCTGATGGGGCGTTTCCGAACCAATCCATGAAAGACAGAGTCAGCCGGTCCACGGTGCCACGACAAAGATGGTCCTTGATGATGATCGTGCGGCTGACGCGGACGGCTTCGGTCAGGATCGCAGCCGG
Organism: Phycisphaerae bacterium; assembly: GCA_035384605.1. Classification (NCBI taxonomy): domain Bacteria; kingdom Pseudomonadati; phylum Planctomycetota; class Phycisphaerae; species Phycisphaerae bacterium. The sequence continues at coordinate 47,617 of DAOOIV010000009.1, read as the reverse complement.
GTCATCCGTGTGATGCAGCACATCGACGAGAATGGCGCCGTCGAAGAATCCGTCCGGATAGTCGAGCCGTCTGCCGTCAATCCTCTCGACCGGAATGACCGCGTCGCAGCGCGGTTGGATATCCACGCCCACGATCTCCACGCCCCGATGGGCCGTCATGATCGCCTGGGCCAGTTGCCCGTCGCCGCAGCCGATATCCAGCCATCGGCCGGCTGTGATGCCGAGTCCGGATAGGACCTCGGCGAGGACTCGAACTCGCCGCGAATGGGCGCATCGCCGATGAACGGCCCCGGTCAGCCTCAAAAGCAACGAATCAGGTCCGGCGTGTGCGCACGTGGTCATGGCGGCACCCTGCGGTCAATCCATCTCCAGCGCGAGTTGCTTGGCCTGCCATGCCTCAACCGGTTCGGCTGAGACAATGGCCGACGGTTGCGCCGTTTGTCGCTTCTTCAACAGCGACATGATCCGCATCAGGAGCCAGGTTGTCGCCGCGCTGGCTGCCATGATCAGCAGTGCTGCTGAAACCATGACCCGCCACCAATGAATGTACACGTGCCCCGTCACGATGTAGTCCCAGAGGCCGTCGCGGGTCAGGAGCAGCGAGGATCCGAGGCTGAAGGTGCCTAGCCCGGCTACAAAGGGCGTCTGAAAAACGCGGGCAATCAGAATCTGCAATCGCGACTTCCTCGGCGGCCGCTTCAGGGCGATGGTGATGATTTCATCGGCGATGACCGCGGCGCTCAGTAGCAGCATGCCGACGGTGACAATGAGCAGGGCCGTTACCGCCCGGTAGATCATCCAGTTCTGTATGGTTCCCGTCATGACGTATTCGTGCAAGGGGCGAACCGTCATCGCGCAGACCAATAGCAGGAGGAACGCCAGAACCGGAAGAATCACACGTGTTGGACGGGCCACGAGCGCGGCGTCGATGATGGTGAGCGCGAACCGCAGGCCGTCCCGCAATAGTCGCAGCTTCGATTGCCCCACGCGCTCCTCATAGGGCATCGGCACCTCAACGAGCTTCAGTTCGTCATCCATGAGGATCCGGGCGCTCATCGCCGGAGTGAAATGCATGCCGTCGGGCAAGGGGTACAAGTCGCCTAGCGAGGAGGCCCGAACGACTCGCATCCCGCTGGCCGTGTCGGTGATCGGCTTGCATGCCAGAACCCCGAGCAGAAAAGCGTAGAAGCGATTGCCGATCATGCGAACCAGCGGCATCCGCGAATCGCGGCCCATGCGGGCGCCAATGGCAACGTCTGCGTTCCTCGCGACTAATGCTCGGCAAAGGGGAGCAAACTGCACCGGATCACAGGTGCCGTCGGCGTCCAGGAAACCGAGCAGATCACCGTTTGCCGCCTCGAAGCCGGCCTTGATCGCCGCCCCGTATCCGCGATTGGATTCAAACTCGATGACGCGCACGTTCTCGAATGACTTGGCTATCGCGGCCGTCTGATCGATTGATCCGTCGCTGACGACGATGAGTTCAACGGCGTCGATCGGGCTTTTGGCCTTGATGATCTCAATGGCCTCCAGACATCTCTCGAGAGTCCGCCCGATCGCCGCCTCTTCGTTGTAGGCGGGGATGACGATGCTGAGTTTCATGCGCTTTCTCACGGTCAGGTCCGGGTTCTAGTGATCCCCATGGGGCAGACCTGTATGAGGTTTATCGTCCCTGCCGATGGTCCGAATGAGTTTGACGCGGGCTCCGGGGCTGCGGCAAAGAGGCAGATGAGACGGTCCGGCCCTTTCATCGCCGCGATTATCGGACAGCCACGCCGTGAATACCTGGCTCGACGCGAAAGACGCGAGTGATCATGTTATCGGGCACAGATCCCCCGCGACGCGTTTCAAAGACACAGGAAACCGGCAGATCCGCCGGCCAATAGGGCGGCGCGGCGCCACGGGCAGGGGGAAGTCTGCCTGATACGTACAAGTACCCGACGTGGTTCATCCTCAGTAGATCCTGCATCGGGTGGCCGCTTTGGATCCACGTTTGCCATTCGACCGCGGTGATGACCCGATTCGTGAGGTGTCTGCCAAGCAACGCGTAATTGTTCGGAGTGCCGCCGGCGTTCACGACAACCGTTCCAGCCGGCAGGTCGTCGAGCATGGTCGGAATGCCATAGTATGCCGACCGGCTCCATTGTCGATGGATCAATCGCCCCGCGAAATCGCGGGCCGGTTCGATAGCGGCCATCCCGCCGGTGATCCCGAAGGCAAGACCCAACATGACCGGCACGGCCCGCGGCCAGGCAGCGATCAATCGACCGGACCAAACTGCCGCGAGCGGGATGGCCAACACAACAAAACCCAGCGAATATCGAGTGTACATGCGGAACACGGTGACGTGCAGCAGAAATCCGGCGGCCAGCAAGCCTCCGGCAAGCAAATGCCACCGCGTCGCGGCGGATGTAGCACGTTTCCGAACGGCTCGAACGATCAGCGACAGCAGTCCGACCGGTACCAGCGCGGCATAGGCAGCCCCCGTCCCCCCGTCAACACTGTAGCTGTAGCCCGTGCCATACTGGTGTTCCCTCCACGGCATCTCCAAGGCCGCAAGCAGCCGCGCGGGCAACGGCCTTGACGCCAGCCATTCGCCGGCCGCGCTCCGACCATAGATCTGATCGATGGGAACGTTGCCGATCGTCAGTTGGCCGTCGCGGTGGTCGATCGGATGCAACGCGTTGCCCATCATCAGGGCCCCCCGCAGCGGCCAGAACCAGCAGCAGATCGCTGTGGCCAGCGAGAACCACACGGCGGCGCGCGCGGCTTCGCCTATCCTCGCAGGCTGTCGGACCGTAACGACTGACGCGACCAGAACAACCCCGCTCAGCGCCGCAAAGACCTGAAACGTCAGGCGCGTTCCGGCCGCAATCCCGGCCGCGAGTCCGGCGATCACCCAAAGGCGGATCCGGTTTCTTCCACTGAGCCGCTGCGCCCATGTGATGGCCAGGATCGATGTCAACCAGATGCTGGTGCCGAACAGATCAACATAGTTGACGTACATGTGATGTATCACGATAGGTGCGCCAAGAACAAGCAGGGCGGCGCAAATCGCTCCCCGCCTGTCTCCGCCCCAGCGACGGGTCAGCTCATATACGGTTGTAGCAGCCAGCAGGCCGAAAGGGACCGGCAGGATCGGCAACAGCCGCTCGAAGCCGCCGGACAATAACAGCATCGAAGGCAGCTCGCCGTTGGCGGCCATCGATAGACGCCAGTCATCGACGTTGAGGGACAACTGCCCGTCCTGAACCCATCGTGCGGCCGCTGGCAAATGGTAGTTGAGGGCGTCGCATCCGGTGGGATATCGCGATACCGCGTCGGTGAGAAACACCGCGTGTGAACCGGCCACAGCCAGCAGCGGGATGAGCAGCGCTCGGATGCGGCCGTGCGGCGTGTGCCCAGGACGGCAAATGGCGGCCCTATTGGTTTGGTGGGCTGTAGTGCCACGCCGGTCAGCAGACAGACCAAGTCGCCACGACGGCAGCAGCAGTGCAAGCGCGATTGCGAACGATGGCAGAATAACCGTCGGAATGACACACCGCGATGACGTGGTTAAGGAGTACAGACCAAGCACGTGGAGCACGGCGATCAGCACGGCCGTGGGAGGAATCGAAGCCAGGGTAATCTGGCCGGCCCATGACGTCACACCGAGACTCCTCAGCATGCGCCGCGAGACAAGAAGGCCTGCCAGCCATACCGCCAGAATCATCAGAACGAGCACGGGATGTTGCCCACCGGTAGCCATCTCAGCAGCTCCGGATCGCCTCGATCAACTGTCGCCAGAACTGCGGCACCACGCGCGAGCATGCCAGATACGCGGCCAGGCTTGCCAGGCACGCGAGCAAGGCAAGAGAGTGCCATCTTTTCGAGGTCCCCGTTCGCATTCGATCTTCTCCCGCAATCACTGCTCAAGGACGCTGTCCCACAATGAGCAGCGATTGTCCGAGCGGTATGGGGCACAGGTGGTCGAAGAACCTCACCAGGGGCACGGCTCGTTCGCATTTCTGGTAGTACGCCTGCGACATTCGAGAGCATCCCCGAATACGGCTGTTGACCCACCAGCCGAGAGCTCCGATTGCGTTGAAGTATCGTGCTCGCACGACGGTGAGGCCGGCTTGCTCGAAGAGGCGCGTCAGCGACCCCCGCGAGTAACGGCGGTAGTGGCCTGCCGCATGGTCCAGTTCGCCCAGAAGAGCATTCAAGGCCGGGACGATCGCGATCACCAATCCTTGCGGACGAACAAGGGTCGTCATCTTCCGTACCGCCGCGAGATGATCCTCGATGTGCTCCAGCACATTGACCGACAACAGTGAGTCAAACGAGCCGGGGACGACGTGCTCGCAGGGACAGCGCTCCAGGGGCAATCCGACGATGGTCACGTTCGAAAAGCCGGCGAAACGCTCTTCAAGCAGACGACGACTCAGTGGCTCCGGCTCGATCACTACCACGTCTTCATATCCGATCAGATACTGTGTGATGTTGCCGGTTCCGCCGCCAACCTCGCAAACGCGCCCCCGAAGGTATGGCTGTGCGGTGTCGAACAACCATCGGTGATAAGCGCGCATGTCGCCCATCATCTCAAGGACGGTCCGGACTTCGTCGGCGCAACGCGGAATGTCAGGCGCCGCTTGCTGTGTCATTGGCATGATGGTTGTCGATTCTGCCCAGGCTCTTGTCGGGTACCATGTTCCCGACCGGCGGTATTATCGGCACCGGGGAGAACGCTCTGAAGATGGAGGAAAGTCGCAAAGACCGATAATTCGACCCAGGTCGCGATGCGGCGTGGGAATGGGTTTGTATCCGAAGAGATGCGGCGTTCCTGGCCTGAACGTCAACGCAGGGTAAATGCCGGGCCGTGATGGCGGAACAACAGTCTCGCGTGGGATGAATATCGCGGTGTGCTCAGAACCGCCGAATCTGCCGCCCACGCGTCGATCAGCCCTCTGGAAACGCGGTGTCCTTTCGCAGCGTATGGTCCTTCCAATCCTCCGGTCGCATAATCTCCCGCAGGCTCGGGTGCCCGTCGAACCTGACCCCCAACATGTCGAAGACTTCGCGCTCGTGCCAGTCCGCCGCCGGCCAGACGTCGGCGGCCGAAGGTATACGGCCGCCTTCCCGCGGAACCCTGACCCGGATGGCAATCTCGTTGTCGCCCGTCCAGTATGATCCCACGACTCGCGGTGGTCGAAGCGACGTCAGGTCGTAGATAATCTCAATCTGATTCTGCTCAGGTAGATCAACACCGCTGACGCATCGCAGCATGTTGAGGCGTAACCGATCGTCATCGCGCAAGAACAGTGCGATCTCATGCCATCGGTGCGCCGCCACACTGACCGACGGATGGCCGCTTCTCACCTCAGTCACACCCACTGCGTCTCCAAACGTTGCCTGCAGGATGTCCGCAATCTCTTCGGGTGCCATGGTTCACACCAGCGCTCTCCGCGGCCGGGTCTTCGCTGCCTCGGGCTCGGCGGCGACGATCCGAGCCTTAGTCTGGTCCTGCAGTCGCGTCCACCCTTCCGAAAAGGCCGGCGTCGATCCATTTGTCTAGGTCTTTCCACCTCGGGCTGGTGATCACGATTTGCCGGCCGATCAAGATGGCCTCGACGGCGAGAATATGTTGCTGATGTACTCGCGCACAGCGCGCCTCAGCCGCGTCTTGATAGCAGTGAGAACCCAGTCGACGGGTACGCGGGCCATCCCGGTATCCGGACGAATGGGAATCTCAAGCCTGCCAGGTCACGACAGCTTGGCTTCCATCCGAACACCTGCCGCCCGACACAAAGGACACTATATCTCTACATCAGGTACTACCCGCATGTCAAGCCGTTCTGGGCTCGTCGGCCACCTTGGGACGCGTGACAGTCTGGGCGGGCATGCCGACCGGTCCAGGTTGGGCAATCAAGGCCCTTCAGCGGGTCTTCCCGCTAAAGGCGGGCTGATAGGCCGGCCCTCATACGGCCGGTCGGTGGTCGCCAGGGGTTCTTCTTCCTTTCTGTGGTCTCAGCCCGTTTCGATGGGCTTACCTGACAAGGACAGGCCCGTTGGAACCGGCTTGTTGGGGTAACACGGTGAAGGGGGATTGACCGACCGTGAATCAGTCGTAAAACGACCGGCCTGTTTGCCCTTCGGGTAAGACCGCTGAAGTGGTCTGGCTTGCGTTCACGACAACCGGGTCAGCCGCCAGAAGTGCCGCCGCTTCTGTCACGGGCCCGCCACCTTCGCGGTCACCCTCGGGCGCGACGAAGTCAGGTTCCAGCCCGACCCCTGCCTTGCTTGTCAGGGGCCTTGCTGCATAAAAGCCTCACGCTCGAAAGGGTTGCCTCGGTACGGATCACGGCCGGCGACCAAGACCACCAGGCTGGCTCCTAGATACAAAGGGATGAACAGCGGGCCCCACCGCTCGTATTGGCCGACATGCACCCGTTCATGCGCCCGCGTCTTGGACAGGCAGACCGCGTCACAGCCCAGCACCACGTGTCCCAGCGTGAGGGCCATGGCTGGTCGGCCCCAAACCACGCCGAGTCGAAGCAGACGCGCAACGATGCCCCCATGAACTTCGACCACGCCATCAATGATGCAGACGCCCCCTCCGCTCACCAGAGCAAGCGGGACGAACAGAATCCCAAGCAGCGAGGCGGGTCCGGCCCAGGCATATCGCAAGATCCGTCCCATGGTCACATCCCCCTGGCAGACGCCCTCATCGGCGACTTGCCTGACGGGCTGTATCAATGCGCGGCCCTGCTGTCGGCAAGCCTAAACGTCCCTGTCCGATCCCGCAAGAGAGCGCGAGTTGGCCTTGCTTGGCCGGGAATCCTTTCCGTGTCGCCTCTCGCCGCAGAATCCTTTCCGCATTCACCGTCAATGCGATGCGAATCCTCGGCCGGAAGACCCTGGCTCGGTAGGGCAGCGCCGAGGTCGCTTCAGCGACCGAGGCCTGCCATATCCTGTAATTACTGAACCTTTGCAAATTGGCCGCACAGCGTTTGAAAAACATCTGTGCCGCTCGATGGAGGCATGGAAGCGCCGGTTGGCATCCTTCGGCGCAAAGGATCGGCTCCGTCGTCGGCCCGCATCTCGATAGAGTCTGTGTGGTGGACTACTGGACCAAGCGCTGAAGCTGTCGTCACAGTGAGGGACCTGGAGACCGGCGCCGAAGGAAAAAAGAGGAAAGGAACTGGGTTGAGAGCACTGCGTATGCCCCAGCAAGGGTGTCACGGGCGCATTGGAGAGGATGTCATATGGCCAGTATTCGGAGCCGCCCCGATCCGGATGTGTGGAAGGGAGGAATCGAGATCTGCAAGGCAGACTACCGGCTCTCCCGGGGGTTGCCAAGGCACGAGTAACTTGGCCGTGGCAGTCAAATGAAGAGAGCATCCGGTATCGATCCCCGGCACAATTGCCCAGGGTCACGTGTAGAGTAACGGCACGCTTCAGAAATCATCTGCTGACCGCAATGGGGTCGCCGCGGAGTTGGAAACGCAGCCTATCCCTGCGCGCGAACTATATTCACAGACAGCCCAGGCGGCACAAGATCTGCATGGCCGATTGCGGTGCCCCAATCGCCGGATTCGGACTCTCTTGAGGCGACTGCCGGAGTAACCCTGGCAATAGTGCTCTTTCACCTCCCCCGCCCCGCGCCTTGCGCCCCCCGTCCCCAGCCGAATGGCACCACGTGCCTTCGTATGTGCCCCGCTAGGACCGCATAGTGCTCCTTTTCGTGATCGATCAGCGTCTCGCGAACCTCCTGGCGAAAACGGTGACTGCCGTCCGGGTTGGCGGCGGTCAACACCGACCCATACGTGACATGCAGCAGTTGCCGCCCGTCGTCGGAGTCGAGGAGGCATTCGAGTTCCGCATCCTTCAGATCGTCAGGGCGAGGCACCCGTTCGATGCGAGCCGAGATATGGTAGCTGGCCTTGTCGGCATCAAAACGTTCGAGAGCGAAGCTCACAATCCGCCTGAAAAGGTCGGAGTTCACTCTGGCGATGACTCGAAGAGCCTCGAGATAGCTCGTACCGGCGGTCTTGAGATGGATCAAGCCCTCGGAGAGCCTCGCGGCGATCGGATACACCGAAAACTTGTCGCTTCCCGAGTGCAGGCTGAGCTTGTAGGGCCCAAGCGTCCGGGCGATAGCCGCATGCGCCGCGTATGACTGCTCAAAAGCCTTCAAATCACCCCTGTAATCGACGCCTTTCTCGAAAGCCCCGATGAATCGGGGCGCCAGACTCACCCACCGGACGCCAAGTCGCTTGAGCTCCGCCGCCACCAGATAGTGTTCCGCTTCCGATGTCGGTGCATCCGTCTCGTCGACGGACACCTCCAGCTCGAACCGGCCGATCCCAAGTCTGGCAACCAGATGCCGGTACATCGCAGCCGTGTGCGCGATCGCACGGCCATATTTCACGGCCGCACGCAACAACGTTTCCTCGGTGAAACGAACGTCACCTCGACCCACCAGGGGAAATCGCCGGTTGAGGTACCGCCGTCGCAGGTCTTCCTCGCTGGTCTCCAGGTCGGCCCAGGGGAGGGCGTTCGCGGCCATTGAAGCGGCGGCCGCGGACATCGTATCGGCTTCGCTGCAGACATGCTCGCCGGGATCGATCGTGAACATCGTGAAACCCGCTGCCGCGGTCGCGTCGATATCCGCAGTCGTTTTGAGATGGTCCGCATCACTCCCGAAACCTCCTCTCCAGCCGGCCTGAAAAACTCCCCAGACCGCGTCGTCCATGACCTCCTGCGGCGTTCTTTGCGTGCGGGTCATCTCGCGAATGGACTGCTGTGCCGGAAAAGGTACACAACCCTGGTCCTGCACCGCCAGGAGGTGGCCGGGCGTCGCCAATCCAAGCCGGTCGCCGAGACCGACCGATGTTGCCGGGCCGCACAGCCGCGGCGAGGTCCAGGGAACCGCCTCCCGCAACGCAGACGCCGCATCGGGGCCGGCCGACACGACCGTCACCTGCACGTCTCCCGCACTCCTCCTGTGTTCGGGAGACAACGAGCCGAAGGCTCCGAGCTTGCCTCTCCTGCAGGCCAGTATCAATCGGCGCGAGCGCCCCTCCTTGCCGAGGGCCACAACGATGGTTCCGGTTGACTCTACCGACGCCGGGTAAACCGCAAACCCGCAGGTTCCTCCGAGTTCGCCTGCTGCCTGCTCCTGAAGTGTGACAGAAAGCGGCTCACCATCCAGCAGTCGGCTGATTGCGTTCATTGATTCTTCTGGCAGCGAGGTCTATTCCCAGTTCACTCGCGGGGCATCGCCCCAAAGAAGCTCGAGGTCGTAGTACTTCCGCTTCTCGGCGTCGAAAAGATGGATGACGACATCCACATAGTCCGCAAGAAGCCACGTGGCCGTGTCGTAGCCGCTGACACTATACGGCTTCTCTCCGATCGTCCTCGCATATTCTTCAATATCGTCGCAGGTCGCCCGCATCTGGCGGTCCGAGGTGCCGGTACCGATGACAAAGAAATCCGCAACCGAAGACAGCCCTCTCAGGTCCAGAATCACAATGTCCTCGGTGTGGTTGTCCGAGGCAATACGGGCTGCCTCCTTCGCAAAGGCCAGCGCCTTGTTCTTCGGCTTTGCCGTCCTGGTCTTGGCTTTACTCATCTTGCCGGATCATGTTCCTCAACACCGGACAAAAAGCAAGGAGGTCTGCCCGCCAAACCAAGGGCAAACCTCCCGAATTCGTCGCCCAACCAGCGGTTCCGGATTCTAATGTTCCGGGAAACGCAGACTCACAGACCGGCCAAGAGTTCACATAACTGTTTGCCCAGCGACGAGCTGATCCGTGCCAGGGCCCAGATACTGGCTGCATTCTTGCCCAACTCCACCTGCGAAAGCTGCGAAGTAGTCAGTTCCGCCCGCTCTGAAAGCTGACGAAGAGTCAGGCTCTGCTTGAGCCTCTCCTGACGGATGCGCTGGCCGATAAGCCGGTTAAGCTCCTGCTCGTTCGTGTAAACCAAGCCCATCTCCTGCGCGATTCGCTCAACCGCCTTGAGCAGGTCTTCCTCCTTGAACGGCTTGCACAGGTAGTCACGGCTGCCCAGCCGCATGGTCTCGGCCGCTGTCTGAATGTCTGGATAGGCTGTCATGACAATCGGGGCAATACGCGGATCCTCAGCCTTGATTTTCTCAACTATTTCTAGGCCATTCAGGTCCGGCATTTTGATGTCAATGATCGCCATGTCGAACGGGGCTTTCCGAACGGCCTGCAAAGCCTGCCTCGGTTGAGAGTAAGACTGCACATGATAGCCGTGATCCTTCAAGCTCGTGCTGATCATCTTGCAGACCTGTGGATCGTCGTCCACCACGAGCACTTTGATATGATGTCTTACAGCCATGTTAACAAGCACCTTCAGTTGGACTTGACTCTCGTTGAACTCCAGATTCAACTTCCATTATTCCATTGTAGCGAATCCGGTTTTTTCTGCTAGTGCCTTCTCCGGCGGAAACTCCGTCCGGCCGGTTGGCCGAAAGGCCTATAAGCCAAGGGATATTTGAGGTTTAGGAATTAACCTAAGTAATTAATGGATAATACCTTCTATCCAAACATTTGGTCAGAACCTCCTTGCATTAATCGACCACGGAATGAGTAGTTTTGCCGACCTCAATGAATTCGGGTGTTTACCCCCTTTGCTTTTTTGTCGCTCTCGCGAGCGCGAAACCGCCTGTTGCACCAACTCGGCGGGCCGTGGTTGCACGGGGTCGCTTCAGGTTTTGATTCGAGGCGGACTGTGAAGTGGTTGCCCCATTCGGTCCTCGACAGCCCGTTGGTGTGCAGATGATCACACGGGAGCGGCGAAAAGGTCGATCATGCCCGGTGGGTTGAGTCATCGGAAAATCCTGGGGGGTCTTATTGGGTGTTCCGTGGCAGCAGGAGTGAGGGGTGATTCAGGCCTTGGAGGTTGCCGGGGGCGCCGACGACCGCACTGGGCAGAGGTCTGCGGTGGACCGCGGGGCGCTCACCTTGTCGACTTCGGCAGAATTGTCAGCACGCCCCCGAGTCCTTATCCTGACCTCCTTGAGTTCGGGTTTTCAGGAGGTTGCCACATGGCTCGCAAATTGAGTTCGATTGCCCCAGACTGGTGGGACTACACGACGCTGCCCGAAGAACTGCTTGAGGAGGTGGCTCGACTGACCGTCGACGACGTGAGCAGGCTGTCGCGAGACGGCTTCCGTGTCGTGATGTACGACACGCTGGAGGAGTTCTATCTGGCAGAAGCCCTCGAATACATCGAGGCGTGGCGGCAGGCCACCGAGAGCCAGCCGGTTGGCATCTGCGGTCCCATCGGCCCCACGGAACAGCTTCCCTTGGTGGCTCGTCTCGTCAATGCCCTCGAACTGAATCTCAAGCATGCTCACTTCTGGGGCATGGATGAGTGGTACAAGGACGGCCGAGAAGTGCCCGAAACGCACCCTTTATCATTTGCCAAGGCCGATCGGGAACTGTGCTTCAATCGTATACGTCCCGACCTGCGGATGCCGGAGTCGAACATCCATTTCCCCAAGGCCGATCCGACCGCTTACATCAAGAGCTGGGAAAAGGTGCGATGTGCGGTCATGCAAGGCGGCCAAGGCGAGATCAAGCACTGGGCTTTCAATGATCCACCCAAGCGCGAAGCGCCGTATGTCGATGAGCCGCCGCCGCCCGAGGTGTATCGAAAGCTCACGACGCGGGTCGTGGATCTGCACCCCGCCACCCTCATGCAGAATGCTCGAACCTCCGGTGGCGGCAATGTGGCCGGTGTCCCGACGAAGGCCATCAGCGTCGGCCCGGTTGAGACATGGAAAGCCGGCCGCGTGTCCATCTGGCAGGCTGGCACCCACGACAATCCCTTCGGGCAACGCCTTACGGCCTTTATGATTTCGAAGGAAATCGTCGACACCTCGGTTCCGATGTCCCTGCTCGCCCAGCACCCGAACGTCCAGTTCAATTACTACCGCAAGGGCCTTGGAACCTGCGAAGCGGAGATGCACTGAGCTTCGACGTTACAGACGGCAACGCGGACGGGTTGCTGATTTCAATTTGCGGATCTCGGGCAAGGTACTGCAGACCTTGAGTCCCCGGTTTGCGGTCCCGAATCTCGGATTTGAGTCTGGTGACTCCCAGCCTTGTTCGAGCGGCTCGCCCCGATTCCCAGAGAGGCTTCGACGGGCCGTTGGGCAGCAGAAGGCACGAGTCCAAGCCCGAAAGGTGCCCTGCGATTTCATTCTGAACTCGTTGATCTGTTCGAGCGTAGGAGAAGGAGAATAGAACCTTTCAGCCGGACATCTGTGCGGCTCGCGCGCATGCGTCTGGATGGCAGTGGGCTTGGGTTGCGGCCCGCAAAAAGGCGGTCCGCCTTAGGATTCCTGGACTGTTCCGCGCCGGCGGGGCATCTGTGGTATGAGTGAGAGGCACGGTCATCTGCTTGAAGCCATCCTTTTGGCCGCGATTGGCCTGATTCTTGCATATTTCCTCGGCGTGCGCCTCGGCTGGCTGCCGGTGTTCTGGGGTGCGACCTTTCTGCTCATCGCTGTCATGCTTCTGCTCGCCAACCTGTTCTGGTGGGCGTGGGTCGATCGACAGCTTCAAGGTCGCGGCCGCCGTACCGGTTCTACGACCCGCCGACGTCTCCTGCGGTCGGGCTGGGCTGCATTCATGACCCTGATGCTGTCGCCTCTGCTTCTCGTGTTCGTCGGCCTGCGGGGGTTCTGGGATGCGTACCCCTTCGTTCTCATCGCACTGATCATGGTCTGGCACCTCCTCATGGTTCTCCTGGTGACCGTATGGGCGCCGTTGGCCGGTTTCTGGGCAATGTTCCGACGAGTGAGAGCCCGAGTCGCAGGTTCTCATTCATTCGAAAAACCGGTGGACCCGTCGCGGCGACAATTGCTCCTCGGGGCTGTGGGTGTCGCCCCCGTCATCGTAGCCGGCGGGTCTCTGGGCTTGGCCGTATGGCAGGGGGGGCGGTTCAAGGTGCGCCGTGTTTCCCTGCGAATGCCGCGGTTGCCGGATCGGCTGCGGGGTCTGACGATCACGCATATCAGCGACCTGCACGTCGGTCGGTTGTTTCGGCCCGAGCACTTGCCGCGGCTGATCGACGCCGTCAATCAACTCAAGAGCGATCTCATCGCCGTCACCGGCGACCTCGTGGATCATTCCGTTGACTTCATGCCCCTCACCTGTGATGCCCTTGCTCAAATGGAGTCGCGATGCGGGCGGTTCATCGTGGTCGGCAATCACGATCTTATTGATTCTCCCGAAAAAGCAGTGCAGGAGCTTCATCGGCGGGAACCGTTTCTCCTGCTCGACCGCATGCTCCCGCTGCTGATCGACGGCGAGACCATCCAGATCGCCGGCTTGTTCTGGTCTCGCTATGACGAACCGAGGGGCGAAGATCCAGGTCACACAGGTCGAGTTACCAGAACCCTGGCCGGTGCGGATTCAGACCGCTTCACCATTGCTCTGGCCCACCATCCGCACGCATTTGACCCGCTGGCCGACCGTGGCGTGGACCTGACGTTGGCCGGTCACACCCACGGGGGGCAATTGATGCTCACGCCGCCGGGATCGCACACGCCGATCGGAGGCGGCAGCCTGCTGTTCCGCTATATCTGGGGGGAGTACCGGCGAGGCGATTGTGTCCTGGAGGTCAGCGCGGGGGTCGGCAACTGGTTCCCGGTCCGGATCAATGCTCCGGCGGAGATCACGCACATCCGACTGATCTGAGGGGTAACGGCCCGCGCGGCGGCGTGGGCCGGCAATCACGCTCTACTCGCGGACGCGGTTCATCATCAACAGATTGCCTATCCATGGGGATGCCAGGAAACTGATTGCGAAACCGACTGCGAGGCTGTTGACCAGGCCTTTGATCGCTTCTGCGGAAGCCCCAGAATCGCGCGTCCGGCTCCACGCGTATAAGGCAACCGCGCCCAGGCCGGTCAGGGCCATGACGGCCGTATAGAAGGCCATAGCCGTTCTCGGCCAGCCGCGGGAGCAGTCAAACGTGCCCGCCAGCGGCATTGACAGCAGGCCAAATATGAACGAGGCTACGAGCAGGCTATTGCTGCGCAAGCCGAACCCGAGCCCAAGGCAGGCGACTGCCAGCAAGAGGCTGCCCCCAACCCAGTTGGAAGCAACAATCTGCTCTCGCGTCAGGGCGAGTCGTCCGAAACGGTTCAAGCGCAGGAGCAGGTTAAACAGCGGGCCGGCCGTCCACGTTAGAAAGACGAAAACGAGGTAGAGAATCAGGAAGGGGGCGATGAACGGTGCCAGCGGCGGGTTGCTGCGGGCGACGCTGCTGAGGGCCCTGGCCCCAAAGTACCCGCCCAGGATCAGCCCCCAACGAGCCTTGCCGGACAACGAGCCCATCCACAAGAAATAACGGAGCATCAGCCCATAAACGATGTTCTTGGCCTTCAGAGACTCCACGATCCCCTGGCGGGCCCACTCGTTGCCAGGTTCGAGCCTTAGAACCTTACGGCCAGATATCTGTGCGGCTTGCGCGCATGTTTCTGGATCGCAGAACGCTTGGGTTGCGGTCCGCAAAAAGGCGGTCCGCCTTAGGGCTTCACGGAAGCTCTCCAACGCCTGGCGATGCTTGCCCTCGTGCAGGAAGGCCCATCCTCGATTGGCATGGGTGTTCGCGTCATCGGGATCGCGGGCCAGGGCGGCATCGAGTGCCTGGGCGGCCTCGAGCCTGCGGCCCAATTTGACCAGCGCCGCCGCCCGCACATTGGCGGCCTGCACATGCTCCGGGTCGAGTCGCAGACCCTCTTCCGCCGCGGTCAATGCTTCTCGCCACAGCCGTTGCGTCAAGCGGATCTGACCGAGAAGTGCGTGGTAGTAGGCGTTCTCGGGGTCCAGCCTGATGGCCTCGTGAATGGCCTCCAGAGCTTCCTCGGGACGGTTCCTGTCGTGCAGGATCGCTGCCCGGACGTAGTGGGGAAACGGCTCGTCGGGGGCGGAGTGGATGGCGGTCTCAACGGCCGCAGTTGCCTCCTTGAGTTTCTCCTGCTGTGCGAGACTCAGGGCCAGCAACGCATGTCCGCGCCCGTCGTCGGGGCTTTCGGCCAAACCTCGCCGGGCCTCCTGCTCAGCCAATTCCGGCCGCGATTGTTCGATCAGGACCCACGCTCTATCGAAATGAATGCTCATAACAGCTTGAGGTATTTCAGAACGTCGTCGTAGATCCCGCCCTGGTTGGCATAGATGGCATGGTTTCGGGCGGTGGAGAACCATTCCTTGGTGGATGGCCGTACGGCGGCGACGGCGGCCAGAAGGTCTTTGGTGGTCATCGGTTTCGGGACACCGGCCCGCATGGCTTCCTGGAGCTTGCGTTCGATCGCCTGGTCGACGAGAGCCTTGAGATCTGCCCCCGAGAACCCGTTCGTCTTGGCCGCCAACTTATCGAAATCGATCTCCTCGGCGGGTTTGCCTCGCACCAGTATGCGAAGAATCGCCGATCGGGCCACAGAATCGGGTGGCGGGACAAAAATGATGCGGTCGAAACGCCCTGGCCGGCGGAATGCCGAATCGAGATGCCACGGGGCGTTGGTGGCCGCCAGAATCAGGACGCCGTCGTTGCTGTACTGGGCGCCGTCCAGTTCCGCGAGGAACTGATTGACCAGATGACGGCCGGCGCTTTGTCGCAGGTCGGCCCGACTGGCTCCGAGCGCATCCACCTCGTCGAAGAAGAGCACGCACGGCTTGTGCTGCCGGGCATGCTGGAACACCTCGTGAAGGTTGCGCTCGCTGTTGCCCAGCCACATGTCCAGAACGTCATTGATCCCGATCGTCAGAAACCCGGCTTTGATCTCGCCGGCCGTCGCCCGAGCCAGATGCGTCTTTCCGCAGCCGGGCGGACCGTAAAGAAGAATGCCTCCGCCAATCTGCTTGCCGTACGCTTCGTACAGCTCGCGGTGGCTCAGGGGGTGGATGATTTTCAGCCGGATTTCCTCTTTGACCGCCTCCATCCCTCCGACGTCGTCGAAGTTGATCCGGGGCCGCTCCAACTCTATGTCCGGACCGGATGAGGATTGCTCGCCGGGCACGCGGACCCGGCCGTCGATCACCTCGGAATCGGGCTCCCCGTTCAGTCCGAGCGTTTCTTCCAGGGAATCGTCGGCTGCCTCGGGATCCTGCTCGATGCCTCGACGGTACTGCCGGACAGCGCGATCGATGTCACCGGCCCGCAGGAGGAGGCGGGCGTGCAGCACATAGACCTCGCCTGCGGTGGATGGGCTCTTGAGCAGTTCCTCGACAATCACGAGGGCAGGGCTGTATTTGCCGTCCCGGTAGAAAGCGTTGGCCAGCCCCAGCTTCAGTCCTGGATCGTCGGGGCACCGATTGAGCGTTTCCCGGTACTCCTCGACAGCCTGTTGTGTGTGGCCATATCGCAAGAGCATCTCCGCCAGGTGCTGCCGGAGGCGAACGTTGTCCGGTGCATCCCGCAACGCGTCGCGCAAGGCCTCGATTGCATCATCCCCTGCAGCCATGACACCCATCTTTCGCTGATAACCCGGCCGTCGAACCCGGCAGGAATCACAGTTCTCAGTCATCACCACTGACAACTGAGAACAGGCGACTGACCTCTACTTCTTCGCCTTCCCCTGAGCGGCCACTGCGGCCATAGCGGCTTTCACCTTCTCCGGGTCGCCCAGGTAGTAGCTCTTGATGGTCTTGAGGCCCTTGTCCAGCTCATACACCAAGGGCATACCGGTCGGTATGTTGAGTTCGACGATGTCCTTATCGCTGACGTTGTCCAGGTATTTGACCAGCGCCCGCAAGCTGTTGCCGTGGGCGGCGATCAACACCCGTTTGCCCAGCTTCACCGTCGGGGCGATGACGTCGTGCCAGTAGGGCAGGAAGCGCGCCACTGTGTCTTTCAGGCACTCGGTCAGCGGCAGCGCGCCCTCGGTCAGGTCCGCGTAGCGGGGGTCGTTGCCCGGATACCGCGGATCCGTTTTCTCCAGTGGCGGCGGGGGGATGTCATATGAACGCCGCCAGATCTTTACCTGGTCCTCGCCGAACTTCGCAGCGGTCTCGGCCTTGTTCAAACCCTGCAGCGCCCCGTAATGCCGCTCGTTAAGCCGCCATGATCGGTACACCGGGATCCACATCAGGTCCATCTTGTCAAGCGCGATCCACAGCGTGCGAATCGCCCGCTTGAGCACCGAGGTGTAGGCCACGTCGAAGGTGTAGCCCTCTTTCATGAGCAACTCGCCGGCCTCGGCGGCCTCCTTGATCCCGACCTCCGACAGGTCAACGTCGGTCCAGCCCGTGAAACGGTTCTGCTTGTTCCAGTCACTTTCGCCGTGTCGCAGTAATACGACTTTGTACATCGATCGTCTCCATGAGCTATCAATTGCCGCCACGTTTGCGGCGTCATCCACGAAGTCGCATATTCTACCGATTTTGGCTCTATTGCCAAATGGGGACGGCAACGCGCGGCGCCGTCAGATGCGAGGGCCGTCGAACAGTCTCAGGTCGGGCAGCGCAGACGCGATAACGACAAAATGCGCATCGTATGTCCATAGCAGCAAGCCCCCGCCCATTGCCACGGTGGCAATCAGGGCATCGGCAAAGGGTACTGCCAGGCCTCGTGACCGCAAGGTGCGAAGGATACGCCCCAGGTCATTCCACACCTTCTCGTCGATCGGGAGCCGGACAAAACAGTCCAAAGCGGCGGTCAGTTCTGGTAGATCAGGTACTTCTGTCGCACCTCCCTGAAGCGGCTGAGAGAGCCGCGCCAGCCGGCCGGCAGCGTCGTCGGGGTTTCAGCGGTCTTCAGGTTATTCAGCGTTTCCGCGTTGGCCAGCAGGTTGATCACCTTGTCAACCTCGAACACCGGGCCGAAGAGCTTCTTCAGGTGCCAGGCGATCGTCAAGCCCGACTCGACCATGCGGATGTTCTGGCGGTCCGTGACCAGCACGTACACTCCTTGGCATTTCTCCTTCGCAAACTTGCTCGATGTGGGAGTGAACTCAATGGGGATGAACCGTAGCCCCGGCAGGCCGGCCTCGTTCAGCGAAGCCGCCAGCTTACGGCCGTCGATCCAAGGGGCGCCAAAGATCTCGAACGGCTGATCCGTGCCACGGCCGACGGAAACATTGGTTGCCTCCAACAGGCAGATGGCAGGGTAGAGCGTCGCCTCCGTCAGATTCCGCATGTTCGGCGAGGGGTTGATCCACATCAGGCCGGTTTCGTCCCACCACATCGATCGACGCCAGCCCTGAAGCTCTACCACCGTCAGGTCGCAATTGATGTCGTACTCGACGTTGCACATGCGGGCCAGCTCACCGAAGGTCATGCCGTGGACCACCGGCAGCGGACCGTAGGCGGTGAAACCGTAACGATTCTTGTCGGCAATAGGACCGTCCACAATCAGGCCGGTGATCGGGTTCGGACGATCGAGCACCACCATTTTGAGCTTGTGCTTGGCAGCCGCTTCAAGGGCGTAGCCAAGCGTCGCCGAATAGGTGTAGAACCTCGCCCCGATGTCCTGAATGTCGTAGACCAGCGCGTCCACGCCTTCCAGCATCTCCGGCGTGGGGCGCCTTGTCTCACCGTAAAGGCTGTACACCTTGAGGCCGGTCGCCTGGTCGACCGTGTGGCCCACTTTCTCATCCAATGTGCCGTAGAGCCCGTGTTCCGGCGAAAACAACTTTACGAGTTTCACCTCCGGCGCCTTGAACAGCAGGTCGACTGTTCGGTTGCCCTCGCGATCGCGACCGGTGTGGTTTGTGATCAGGGCAACCTTCCTTCCGGCCAACAGCTTGAAACCATCACGCTTGAGGATGTCGATGCCGCAGAGCACCTCCGCCGGCGGACCAAACGCTTTACCGGTGATCGCAGCCGCCACGGCGGTTGCCACCTGCCGCCGCAGGTCGGTGACCGTGCCCTTATCGTCGGGATGGACGCGGTTGGTCAGCAGGATCACGTAACAGTCATGAGTCGGATCGATCCAGTAGCTCGTGCCCGTGTAACCGGTGTGACCAAAAGTCGTGCCCGCCTGGAAGAGGTCGCCCCGGGCCGACGAATAGCTGGTACTCATGTCGAAGCCGTATCCACGGCATCCTGTCCCCCCGGGCAGGCATCGCTGCGAGGTCATGGCTTCGACGGTCATTTGCGAAAGGATTCTCTTGTCGTCAAGCACCCCCTTGTGCAGGATCATTCGGCACCAACGTGCCAGATCCTCGGCCGTGCTGAACAGCCCGGCGTGCCCCGCGACGCCGCCAAGGGCCCATGCCCGCGGGTCGTGCACCTGGCCCTGCATCCATTTGCCGTCGCGTTTCTCGGTCGGGGCACACCGAGACCACAGGCTCTCTGGCGGGCAATACATGGTGTCCTTCATGCCCAGAGGAAGAAAAACCTCCTCTCGTGCGAAGCGGTCAATCGGTCGGCCGTCGATGACTCGTACCAGTTCGCCCAGCACGATATAGCCGACGTCGCTGTAGCGGAAATCGGTGCCCGGCGGGTAGACGGGCGCGAGGTTCCAGATACGTTCCCACGCCTTGACAGGCCCGTCAGCGTAATCCTTCATGGGATTGTCAGGAACAAAGCCTCCTCGGTGCAACAGTAGCTGTTCGACCGTCACCTTCTCCTTGCCGTTGGCCCCGAAGGCGGGAATGTGTTTCGCCACCGAGTCCGCCAGACCGAGCTTGCCACGTTCTACGAGAATCATGATCGATGTGGCGCACGCCACGGTCTTTGTGACCGAAGCCATGTCGAAGATCGTGTCTTTTGTCATGGGAATGGGCTGTGGGTCGGACGTCCGTAGACCATAGGCTTTGAAATAGACGGTCCTGTCGCCTTGTCCAACCAGCAGGACCCCCCCGGGAAGTTCTTTTCGCCCAATAGCTTCTTCAATCAGTCGATCGGCACGCTGCATCCGTTCCATGTCAAACGATACCTGGCCGGTGGACGTTGCCGCTGCAGTTACCGTAAGAACACTCACAGTCGCAAGCCAATGGCCGCAAAACATGTTTCCCTGCCTTTCTGCAAGCACGGCGCGAAATCACAACCACGCAAACGCCAGGGCGGCGCTATGGTACTCGCAAGTCGGCGGGCAATCGACCCGTGCTCCGGCCATGCGCCTATTCGTCGATGATGGATCGCCCCGCGTGGCTCGTCAGCAGCGCGAGGATGATCTCCGTGGCCTGGTAGACCTGGGCCAACTCGACGGATTCGTCGGCCGTGTGAGCCTGGGCGATATCACCCGGACCGAAAAGCAGCGAGGCGATACCCGCTTCGCTGAACGGTCCGGTGTCGGCAAAGTAATTCACTCCACGTGGGGCGCTTTGTCCGTTGGCCTCTCGGCACACAGTCAGCAGCTTCCGGGGCAACGGCTTGTCTGCCGGACAATCCAGCGGGGGGTGTGTCCGCCGGCTCAGGATGCTGAACTTCTCCCGACCGCCCAGATAATCCGACAGCATCCGCGTGAAATCAGCGACGATACGGTCCGCCGGTTCGCCGGGAATGAATCGCCCGTCGATCTGGGCGCGGCAACTGGACGGGATCACATTGATCTTGCTCCCGCCGTTGATGGTGGTCACCACGCAGGTCGAGGTCCCGAGAAGGGGGTGAGACCGACGGCCGATGTGCCTTTTCCAGGGGTCCCCGACGAAATCAACCACTCTGGCCATCAACTCGATCGCGTTTGTACCTTGAGTCGGTAGTGAGGCGTGACACGAACGACCGTGCGTTTCGATCTCCAGCCACAGGGGGCTCTTATGGGCGGTCACGACCTCGCAGTTCGTGGGCTCGCCGACGATGGCCGCGTCTGCGGTGAAGCCCGACCTCACCAGAGCCGTTGCGCCGTCACAGCCCGTTTCTTCGCTCACCGTGGCCACGAAGCACAGCCGGTCGCTGGGCAACCGTCCCGCTTCATGTGCCAGGGCCAAGGCGGTCAACAGGCTGGCGAGCGATCCTTTCGTGTCGCACGTGCCGCGGCCGTACATGCGTCCCCCGCGAATCTCAGCCGCGAACGGATCTACGGTCATTCCCTCGGTCGGCACCGTGTCCATGTGGGCGGAGAGAACAAGCCGCTTGCCGGTTCCTTGACCCGGCCAGTAGGCAATGAGATTGGGACGTCCCGGAAAGACCTCTTGTCGTTCGACCTGCATTCCCATCCGGGACAAATGGTCGGTCAGGTATTCCGCCATCCGTTCCTCAGCCCGATCGCGATTGGCCTGCTCAGGTGTCGAGACAACGCTTGGAATCCGCACCAGGTCGGCCAGCAGTCGACATGCACGTTGTTGCTCTTCTCTGCTAAGCTGTCGCATGAATTGCAGATCCGTCCGTCTCTCTACACCACTTCGATGAATTCCAGATCGTCGGTCCTCAGATCCAGCAGCGCCACCGTTGGCACGCGGACTCGATGAAGGGCGCCCGGATTGATGATTCGCATGCCACCGCTGCGGCTGTCGTGTCGCCGGTGCGTATGCCCGAAAAGCAGGTAGTCGCGGTCTGCCCGCTCATAGGCCTTGACGAATTCCTTTTCGTTTCCATGAAACACGCCGATTCGCTTGCCCTCGAGCCGCAACTCCAGGGGGCCATTTGGCCAAGGTAAACCCATTGACTCGACCTGGGCCCGCCACGTCGGGTCGGGGCAGTCCGTATTGCCCCACACGAACCAGCATCGACGACCGACAAGCTCTTCCAGAACGTTCAGGCCACCGATGTCCCCGCACAAGATAAAAGCCTCAGCACCTCGGGCATCGAGCAATACCAAGGCGCGATGAACCATTGCTGCGTTGCCGTGGGGGTCAGACAAAATGCCGAGCCTCATTCCCGGTTTCGCCTCCGAGGAGGACCTTCTACCGACCGGTCATACTGATTCCGGTCGCGCGCGCTCTCTGAGGGCACCCCATTATGGCCATCCTGTCCCCTTTGAACAGTCCCGCAGGATGAACCCGGCTGGCCCAAGTGTCATGCTTGTGGGCATTTGCGTCATTGGCCGTCTGTGTTTAGCATAAGTCGGCTGGAGGATGTGCCTTCGGGCAGGATCCGGATAGACCCACGGCCGGCTGCCGGCCTGCGAGATGACGGGATACAGACGGATGTTTGCTGTTATTACGGATATACATTCCAACATTGAGGCACTTGAGGTCGTCCTCGCCGATATCGACCGCCGAGGCATCAAGACAATTGTATGTCTAGGCGACATCGTAGGATATGGCGCAAACCCCAAGGAGTGTATCGATCTGATCATCGAGCGGGCCCAGTATTGCATCTGCGGCAATCACGATGCGGCCGTCTTCTACGAACCCTTCAACTTCAACATCGGTGCCGAGCGGGCTTGCTACTGGACGCGACAGGTGCTTGAGGACGAGCCGAATAAGGCCATCCGAGACCGGCGATGGGAGTTCCTCGGAAAGTTGCCCCCTCGCCTGGTCTATGAGGGAATGCTCTTCGTCCATGGGTCGCCCCGGCGACCCGTGAACGAGTACCTCTTTGGTGACGACGTCTACTCCAACCCGGCCAAACTGATGTCCAATTTCGAGCGGTTCAATGAGGTGGCTTGCTTCGTCGGTCACACCCACGTGCCGGGCGTTTTTGTGGACGATCCTTATTTCGAGTCGCCGGGCGAATTGGCGGAACCCGGTGTTTATGAGATCGCTGAAGACGACAAGGTGATCATCAACGTCGGGAGCCTGGGGCAGCCTCGCGATCGCGATCCGCGGGCAGCTTACGGCATCGTGGATGACGGGCGGGTGGAGTTTGTTCGGCTCGAATACGACGTTGAGAAGACCGTGCACAAGATCCTGAGCACGCCCGATTTGGATGATTTCCTTGGACACCGCCTGCTGGAAGGGCGATGATCCGGCCGTGTGGGCGGCGGATCCCGTGTTGGATGCCGCTGGCCCAAGCGGTCGGTGAAGTGGCTGGTTCGCTCGCTGCCGCCGCGCCCGGCTTCATTGCCTCCATACCATAGCCGGAAAGGAAACGATGGAAACGCGACGAATGATCTCCGCTATGCTGGCCGCCATAGCGGTCTTCTATGCCTGGTTGCTCCTGGCCAGGATGATCTGGCCGCAGCCGACACAACCCGCGACGCAGCCCGCGACGGCGGTCAACGAGGCCACGAGCCGGCCCGCGCCCCTCAGCACCGCTCCGTCCGCTCCAACTCCCGAGGCTTTTCCCGCAAGTGGGCCGGCGTCCGACAAGGCTGTAATCAGCCGGGGATCCGATACCCGGCCGCTGGTTCTCGGTGCCGCATCCGCCGACAGCCCCTTCCCGATGGAGATAACCGTCCATCCGTCTGGAGCCGTCGTTTCAAAGGTCCGCCTTCGAGGTCATTACCAGACGGTTGAGAAAAGGGAACCCTATTCCCTGGTGGAGCCTGTCGAACTGGTTGACAAGTCGGGCCGCCTGCGCGTGCTCAATTCCTTCCCGACGACGTTGCGAGTGCTGAATCCTGCTCTCGACGTACCCCTTGATGAGGCCGTCTGGAAGGTCGAGTCTTACACCGAACAGCAGGTGGTGTTCAGCGTCGACGTCAGCACGCCCGACGGCAAGCCGCTCCTTCGTGTATTGAAGACTTATCAGCTCGCCCCCCAGGAGGCCAAATCACGAACCTCGGATGCGCAAATGTCGCTCCAATTCGAGAACCGCTATGGCCAACCGGTCCAGATCATCGTCACGCAGCAGGGGCCGATTGGTTTCCGGAAAGAGGACCTGCGAGGCGAGGACCGTAAGGTCATTGGTGCGGTGTGGCGAAACGGCGCTGTGGCGTCGAAGCTTCACCCCCGCGCCGACGTGATCAAGCGTACTCAGATCGAGTTGGGTTCTGACATCAACGAGGGAAGCCGGATCGCATGGGTCGCCGAAGGCAACAAGTATTTCGGCTGCATCATGGCGCCAAGCGGGCGCGACCATGGCGATGTTCCGTCGCGATTCACGCGAGCCGAGGCGATTGTTTTTGCCCCCCAGGTTAAGGATGACGCGCAGGTCGAACGGCAGGACCTGGCTTTCCGCTTCATCACCGAGCCGATCAGCATTCCGACGGGAGGCTTAAGCGGCCTGGCCTTCGATCTCTACATGGGGCCGAAATCCAAACGCATCTTCGAGTCGGTGGAGACCTACGCCCGGCGCTCTTATTACCAGATGCTCAGCGGCGAGTTTGCCTGGTGCACACCGGGCTGGCTCGTCGGCCTGATGATGGTTCTGCTGAACGGCGTCCATGCTATCTGGCCGCACAACTACGGTCTCTCCATCATCGTCCTGGTGCTGGTGGTCAAGGCCATTCTCCATCCGCTTTCGGTCAAGGGCCAGATCAATATGCAGAAAATGCAGAAGAGCCAGGCCCGGCTCAAGCCGAAGATGGACGCCATTAAGGAGAAATACGCCAACGACCGCGCCCGTATGAACCAGGCCATGGCGGAAGTCATGAAGGAGGAAGGGATCAACCCCGCCGGCCAGATGCTTACCTGCCTGCCCATGATGATCCAGATTCCCATCTGGGTTGCCCTCTGGACCGCCTTGAGCTACACGGTCGAAATGCGCCACGCCCCGCTCGACGGATGGTGGATCAAGGATCTTACCCAACCGGACCAGTTCATGAGACTCTTCAATCGGCCGGTAAACGTACCCCTGCTCGGCTGGCTCCTCGGCGGGCCCGTCGAGCACCTCAATGTCCTTCCGATCCTGTTGGCTATTACTCAGGTCCTGCAGACCAAATTCATGCCGCGGGGCAACACCTCGAGCGATCGAAGCCCCGACCAGCTTGAACAGCAGCGCAAGATGATGATGTTCATGAGCGTGTTTTTCATGTTCATCCTCTACAACGCTCCCAGCGGCCTGACGTTGTATATCATGGCCAGCAATATCTTTGGCATCATCGAACAGTGGCGTATTCGCCGGCACATCGCCGAGCTCGAAGCCCGCAGCGAAGCCGCAAAAGCACATCCGGGTCCCCTCAGGCGGCTCTTGTCCAACGCTTTCGGTGGGGATGGCCGGCGCAAATCCTGGTTGCAGGCCAAGTGGCAGGAACTTCAGAAACAAATCGAACAAGCCAAACGCGTCCAGAGCCAGAGGAGCAAAGGAAGAAGATGACAGAATGCAGGCGGCTTTTGCTCTCTGCCGTGTCACTGGCGGCTCGCCCGCCGGCACTCACTCCGTCTGTCCGGCCTCAGTGAGTTCGAGTCGAGCTTCGACGGTGCCGTCGCCTGTCAGCTCCATCCGGACGATACCGAACACCGGTACTGCGGGGCTGACCCATGTTCGCCGGACGTACTTCACCCCCTCCTCCGTCCACCGGTCCTCATAGAGGACGGCGTCCCAATCTCGTCCCCCCGCTTGAATCGTCGTCCGGCTTGTCTGCCGGTGCCCATCGGAAGGGCGGTCCCACGCCAACGGATCGGCGGTTCGCAAATCTTCGCGTTCGGCCGGCATGCCGAGCGGGCGTCCGTCCAGCGTCACCCGCACCTCAGTCTTCACCCGTGTAATGCCCACTTCCTTAACCCGATACAGCAGCGTCTGGGAATCCAGCGCCTCGTAGAGCGCCCACTCGCCTGTTCTGGCGTCGGCCAGCGGCTGAAAGGGCTCTGTGCGCTCCGGCCGGGTGCCCGCAGAAGACGGCTTGGTCGCCGATCGCGTCTTTGGCGAGATCAGGATGTCGGGTTCGACCGAGTCAGGGCTCTCCCGCGGCGGCGGCTCGGGGTCGGTTGCGGACGGAGGCGGGGCGACGTGCTCGGGCGGCAGGGCGGGTGTTGCCTCGTGTTCGCTGGAATCGTCACAGCCGCAAGCCCACAGGCCGGCCGCCATCAGCAGGCAGAAGCACTTCATCGCACGCGTCATGCCAACCTTGTAATCCGTGAGGTCCCTTCAGGCAACTGGAACGCCGCCTGCGTCAGTGTCTCCGTGTGTCGTCAGAAACTTGCCGAAGACGCCTGACCGTTCTTTCAGCCCCCTGTTCAGAACCGCGACCCCGTGGACGCAACCCCTTTGCGGCGTGGTTGCTGTGCGGTTTGCTCCGTTCTTCGTTTGTTTGCTGCGATCTTCCAGGGACCGCTCCCTTAACGGTCCTGCTGTCGCAGGTCCGCCTCGCCGTGGTGAGCAACCACGGTCCTGACGGAATGGCCCCGAGGCGGACCGCCTTTTTGCGGGCCGCAACCCAAGCGCTCTGCGATCCAGAAACATGCGCGCAAAATGCGCACCAGTCGCGACGGGAGGGACTAAAGGCGTTCCGGAGTCCCCCGCGACCGGGCTGGAAGAGTTCAAGGATGCACGGCAGCCGGCAACGTGGCCGGGATCGGGTTGTGTGATGACGGCACCACCCGTGGTAAGCGGGTCGGCTGGCTCGTGGGCAGATGCTCGGACTCGGTCGTCTCGCTCAATGTAAACCGGGCGCTGAACGTCTTCGGATACCGATAGATGATTCGTTCGTAACCCGCAACGTAAGCCTTCCATGCCTCGATGAGTTGCCGATGGCCGTCGGTCAGTTCGGGCTCCTGCGGCGCCGACAGCTCCAGGCGTCGCCAGATCGTGTCGCGCGTGCGATTCTTGGTGACGATGAGATTGTACAGATCGCGGACGCCCTTGGGCGAACGCAACGGCTCGGCCGTCACCAGGTTGAAACCCGCCTGAAGTTGGGCCGCAGTGATAGGCCACTGGGCTGTGGCCCCATGGTCGTCCGTTTCCTGGACTAGCGTAATCCCCTGCTCTGGTGGATCGGGCACGCGCAATATGATCTGGCACAGATCAGCGGCTTTCCACCCGCTCTGCAATCCGACGCCGGCCTCACTCGGCAAGGGCCATGGCAGCGGCAGGTTGTCAACAGACAGAATTCGTTTCTCATCATCCGCGATCTGCACGAGCATGGTTGACGATTGCCCTTGGTGGGTGCTGATCCGTGCCGTGCCGTCCGTCCAATCCAGTTCAAGCAGCGCCCGAATCGGCTCGGCCCCCCATGCCCGCAGCAACGTGGTTGCTCCGATCGTCGTCCCGTGAAAAGTCAGCGTTCGCCCATCGGTAGTCAGCCAGTCCTCGCCTGGGTACGCGCGAACCTGCCGGCTCGCGGCCGACGCTTCAGCAAACCAGTCGGCGAAACCGGCCGGCGGATTGGCCGCGGCAATCTCCCTCATCGCGGCCGCATACTTGGCCAGTGTCTCGTTGTATCGGATGACTTCCAGGTCGGCCACCGCCCGCTGTCCGTCACGAACCACGCGCGCTTTCTTGCCGCGTTCCTCCTCCACACAGGGCGGAGACATCAACCAGACCCTTGCGCCGGCTTCGTGGCATTTCTGCACGATCTTGGTTAGATCACGCTGCATCGCCTCCAACCGGGCCGGGACGAAACTAAGGTAACCGGCGTCATTGATTCCCAGGCAAACGACCACCACCGTAGGCTTGTGAATGAGAACGTCACGTTCCAACCGCAGCAAAGCCCGCGCAGCGGTGTCGCCTGCCCAGCCGACAGAGATGTACCGGACCGGCCGTGGTCCGTCCGCCGAGGGGCTCCGGTGCAGCTCGGGATAACGCACCGTCAGAAACGTCTCGACCAGTTGCGGGAACGTCGGTCGACCGCCTCGCCGGGCGTCGGGCGTTTCGCTCAATTCATCGCCCAGGAAGACGATCACGTCACCCTCCCGGATGGCCAGGCTGCCGGGGGGCGCCGGAGCGGTCGTCGGCATTGAAGCGGGAGCCGTCGGGGGTGCGGGGGCAGCGTTCGTAGCAGGGCTCGGTGCGGGCAATGTCGCCCGGACCGGCGGCGGAGCCGGTGCCGCGGTCTCGACCGGCGCGGGTACCGACGCAGTCGCAGTCACCGGTGCCGACGCGCTCGAAGTCGGTTGTGCGGACAACGTCGTGGCGATAGTCGCCAGCAGAACAGCGGCTGTACTCACCACACCTTTCATCGCCGTTTTGGCCTCCCCGCCGCCGATTACTGGAACACGCCGGTGGCGAGCACCTTCATCTGCCGAACCGCTTCACGCATGCCCACCAAGATCGCTCTCGCGACGATCGAGTGCCCGATGTTGAACTCCTCGAATTCCATCTCGGCCACCGGGCCGATGTTGTCATAGGTCAGGCCGTGCCCGCCGTGAACGACCAGCCCGCGTTCCCAGCCGAGTTCGAGGGCCGTCTCGAGCTGCTTGAGCGACCTCTTGCGGGCCCGGGCCCCCCGGGCATGGGCGTATCCGCCGGTCCACAGCTCGATGGCGTCAAAGTCCAGGTCGGCGCACATCTTCACCTGTTCGGCAATCGGCTCAATGAAAGCGCTCACCTCGATGCCCTTGCGGTGCAACCTCTGGACAACCGGAGCAATCCGACGCTTGAAGCGGATCACATCCAGACCGCCCTCGGTCGTCAGTTCCTGCCGCCGCTCGGGAACCAGCGTACACTGGTTTGGCCGCAGGTTCTCGGCAATCCGCACGATCGCCGGGGCAATCGACATCTCCATGTTCAGTTTGCAGGTGACCGTCTGCTTGAGCAGCGCTGCGTCGCGGTCGTTGATATGCCGGCGATCCTCCCGCAGATGGAAGGTGATTCCGTCGGCCCCGCCAAGCTGCGCCTCCGCCGCCGCCCAGACCGGATCCGGCTCGATCGTCCGCCGTGCCTGCCGCACCGTTGCCACATGATCGATATTGACACCTAGCTTGGCCATGAGAATCGTCCTTCTTACTGGACAACCCGCTCGACCGAGCGGATTGGGACCATTATAGGTCCGCCCCGAGCCATGTAAACTTGCGTGCAGATGCCCGCTGCGGTCTGATAGCCCAGCAGCCCCGGACCCTACCAACCCCTGGCCTCCAGGCGCTTCTTCGAGTATTATCGTCGGCATGAGGAAAGCACCTTTACCCAGATCGGTCCCCCCTATGTACATGCGTCGGCCCGCGTAAAGCGGGCCTTCTTCGGCGTGGTTGACTCCCTGTTCAAGAACATGACTGCCGATATGATACCGACGGAATCCTTGATTTCGCGTCGAAGGGCGAGGTAGGGCACGGTCGAGCAGCCACCGGCGGCCAGACCTGCCAAAAGCCTCAGCTAAGACCAGAAGTGAGCATCAACATGAGCAAACGTCGATTCCTGATTACCTCCGCGTTGCCCTACTCGAACGGCCGTCTGCACGTGGGCCACATCGCCGGGGCCTACCTGCCGGCCGACACCTACGTCCGCTACCTCCGGGCCCGCGGCGACGAGGTCCGCTTCATCTGCGGCAGCGACGACAACGGCGTGGCCTCGCTGATCTCCGCCCGCAAGGAGGGCAAGTCGGTCGAGGAACTGACCGCCTTCTACAACGCCCGCCAGGCAGCCGACTTCGCCGGGCTGGGTATCCGGTTTGACATCTACGGCGGCACCCACCAGCCCAAGTTCGTCGATCTGCACAACCGAATCAGCCAGGACTTCTTCCGCGTCATCCACGAGAAGGGATACTTCGTCAAGAAGACCACCATGCAGCTTTACGACGTTCAGGCTGATCAGTTTCTGCCCGACCGCTACGTCAAGGGCAAATGCTACAACTGCGGTGCCGACGGAGCCTACGGCGACCAGTGCGAAGCATGCGGCGTGTCCATCGACCCGATGAAGCTGATCAACCCGGTCAGCACCATCACCAACACCAAGCCCGAGCCGCGCGAGACCACCCACTGGTACATGCAGTTACCGCAGTTCGAGGAGAGACTGCGTGCCTGGCTCGAAGCCAAGCGACAGCCGCAGGGCGATTGCCCGCCGTGGCGAGAAACGGTGCTCAATTTCTCGCTCGGCCAGATCAAACAAGGCCTGCCAGAGCGGGCCATGACCCGCGACCTGCACTGGGGCGTGCCGGTGCCGCTCAATGACCCCGACGCGGCCGGCAAGGTGCTCTACGTCTGGTTCGACGCTCCGATCGGCTACGTGTCGTTCACGGCCGAGCTTTGCCGGCAGGTGGACGGCGACTGGAAGGCCTACGAGCGATGGTGGAAGGACCCGGATTGCCGGATCGTGCATTTCATCGGCGAAGACAATACCGTTTTTCACGCCCTTACCTGGCCGGCGATGCTCATGGCCGAGGGGTCGTTCCAACTGCCGTGGCAGGTCGTCGCCAACTCCTTCCTGAATATTAAGTTCCCCGGCAAAGAAGAGGAAAAGATCAGCAAGAGCCGTGGGACGGCCATCTGGATCGAGGAATACCTCAAAATGTTCGAGCCCGACCCCTTGCGCTACTACCTGACGGCCATCGCGCCGGAAACTCAGCGGACTACCTTCGATGTCGACGACTTTATCAGCCGCAACAACGGTGAACTGGTCAACGCCCTGGGCAACTTCGTGAACCGGACAATGACCTTCGCCCAGAAGTACTTTGACAACAAGGTCCCGGCCGTCGGCAACCGCCAGCAGGTGGACAACGACCATCTGGCCAACATCGCTGCCCACGCCGAGCGGATCACTGCACGGCTGGACGGCCTGCGATTCCGCGCCGCCATCGAGGAGCTCATGAACCTCGCTCGGGCTTCCAACGTCTATTTCGATGCCAAAAAGCCCTGGCAACAACGCAAGGACGACTTGGCCGCCTGCGGAACAAGCCTCAACGTCTGCATTCAGACCGTCAAGGCCCTGATGACCCTCATGGCCCCGTTCCTGCCCTTCTCGGCCGACAAGTGCCTCAGGATGCTCAACCTCGACGCCGGCGCCCTGTCCTGGGACCAGACAACAACCGAGCTTCCCCCCGGCCACCCCCTTGGCGAGCCGGCTATCCTTTTCCAGAAACTCGACCCAAAGGTGGTGTTTGCGGACATGCAATAGGGGACGAGGGGCGAGGGGCGGGGGACGGGGGGGGCGTAGGAGCGGCTTGTAGCCGCGACTCGTCATTGTCTTGACGAGCCCAGGGGCTTGTCCCCTGGGTCCGCCGGTCCGGGACCGCTGGACCGAGATTCCCATCTCCGTCCTCCATGGCGGCGGATTCCGTGCCGCTGCCGCTAAGGACGGAAAGATTCACCCAGGAGCGGTGCGAGAAAGGGCTCTCGCATCAGCAGAGGGTTTGTTCCCTGCATTTCTCCTGATTCGCAGGGTCTTCAGGGAACTACAAGGGGTCCGAGTGCGTCTAATCAGCAGGATACGCTCATTCGAAGGAGCCAGTCATGATTCGCTCAATCAGAACGCGTCGTAGGGCATGGCCGAGGTCGCCGAGGCGACCGAGACCTGCCTTCTGGCTTTCGGCTGCCACCGTCGCTCTTGTCATGATGCTGACCGCTGCTGCTGCGAAGGCGGCCCAGTCCGAGGTCGCCCGGCCCGCACCGCCCCCTGACGTGAAAGCCGTGGCCGATGCCAACAACCGTTTCGCCCTCGACCTCTACGGCAAGCTCAAGAATGGCGACGAAAACCTGTTCTTCTCGCCCTACAGCATCTCGACCGCCCTGGCCATGACCTACGCCGGGGCCCGCACGAGCACGGCCGAGGAAATGGCCAAGACGCTGCACTTTGATCTGCCCGCAGAGCGACTTCACTCGGCCTACGCGGAGATGATCCGCGACCTGAACGAGGCGGGCCTTGGCACGGCCGAGCCAGGCGAAGCCGGCAAGAAAGGCGATTTCCAGTTGAGCGTCGCCAACCGCCTCTGGGGCCAGAAGGGCGAGCAGTTTCTGAAGGAGTTTCTCGACCTGACCGAGCGGTCCTACGGTGCCGGCCTCAGTGAGGTCGACTACGTGGGCGACACCGAAGGGGCCCGCAAGACCATCAACGACTGGGTCGAGAAACAGACGGCCGATAAGATCAAGGAACTGATCAAACAGGGTGTTCTGAACGCAGCCACCCGTCTGGTACTCACCAACGCCATCTACATGAAGGCCGAGTGGCTGGCCAAGTTCAAGAAGCAGGACACCAACCCTGCCCCGTTCTTCGCGGCTGGCGGCAAGGAAATCCAGGTGCCCACCATGCATCAGACGTCGATTCTCGGCTACGCTGAAATGGACAACCTTCAGGCGCTTGAGCTGACGTACAAGGGTAACCGGCTATCAATGATCATCTTGCTGCCCGAACAGAAAAACGGGCTGGCCGGTCTCGAGAAGCGGCTTACCCCCAACAACCTGAGTCAGTGGCTGGCACAGCTCAAGCCGCAGAAGGTGAGGGTGGCTTTGCCCAAGTTCAAGGCAACCAGGGAATTCAGCCTCGCACAGGTCCTGCAATCACTGGGCATGACCAAGGCCTTTGACGGGAACCAGGCCGACTTCTCCGGCATGAACGGCAAGAAGAACCTGTTCATCTCCGCCGTGGTCCACAAGGCCTTCGTCAATGTCGATGAGGAAGGCACCGAGGCTGCCGCCGCCACCGCCGTGGTCATGAAGCTCACCGCCGCCCCCATGCCCGAGCGGATCCCCGAATTTCGCGCCGACCACCCCTTCGTCTTCCTCATCCGCGACCGCGTGTCCGGTGCGATTCTCTTCATGGGCAGGGTGGCCGAGCCGAAGACGGAGTGAGCGAGAAGCAGTCAGCGAAGCAGAGTTTGTCTTGGCGGATCATGGTCCGCTTTGTCGGGACTCCATGCATTGAAGGGTCGAGGTCGTTGCGTTAGCCTGTTGCCACGGCCGGGCCTGCGAGGAGAAAAACGGACAATCGGGTCATGATCTTCTTTTAGGCGTGTCCATTATGGGTTCTCGGAGGAATCCCGATGCGAAACGTCTCGGTCATACTGATTCTGGGGGTACTGGGTTGTGAAGGGCCCTTGACGGTGCCTGCGGTCGAGCGGCTGGAACCCGAGGGCCAGAAAACCGTGGACGAGAGTTGGCTGAATATGTTGTCACCCCCGGAGCGCCTGGACCGTTCATTGCTGCTGGATACTGTGCTGACCAATCACTTCCATCAGCGCGGAGTTGATCGCCTCAATCTCACAAGCGAGAAGGACGTGTGGGGCGGTCGGGTCATCATGACGGTCTACTACGACAGGGCCCATCCTGCCTTTGACAGTTTCACGGTGGCCTACATCGACGCCCAAGGCCGGGAACGCCGTCGCGAGAGATACACGTTTGAAGAGGTCAAGGGCCGGGTCGCCGAATTGGTCGGCACAGCGTCCGAGCCCGGCGCACAACCGGCCGCCACGCCCGAGGAAATCGAACGGCAACGCAAAGCGGAAGAAGAGATGGCCAATCGGCTCGCCCGGCAGATCCTCATCAGGGCCGCAACCCGCCCGGCCGCCCAGCCCGTCGATGAATCAGAAGTCGTCCCGCCTTGAGAAGCGGCCGCGCCGGCTGAATCGCAGACTTCAAAGCTCCTTCCATTTGCCCGAAGCCGAACTGCTTTTTGATTGCCAAGGTCATGCCATCGGCCGGGCTTGACCGCGATCCCCGCGCCTCAATAGGGAGCGGTCCGGACCACAAAACGCAGCGGGTTGAAGTCGAAAAGCTGCTTCGGCTCAAAAGTACCTGTCTCGCTGATCTGGGCGGCAAAGAGCTTGCCCGCCGTGCTCCAGACCACACGGTTGCGGTCGATATCTGCCCATTCCCAGCCCGGCAGGTCAATTCGGGTGCCGGCCGTGGTGTGCACGAGTTCGTGCGCGTCGGGCGAGTTCAAAGGTGTCACATGAGCGGTTTTGCGAAGGACCCACCCGGCCCCCGCAGGCTTCTCGAAGACGGCGAAGCTGCGCCCTTCCGGCCCGGACGGTGCTTCCTTCAGCGTCCATCCGTCCCGTTGCAGTCGCAGGAAATAAACGCCGGCGCACTCGCTGCCGAACGAATACTCTCCGCGGTAATGGGGAACCTTGCGCAGCTCGCGCGGGACAGTCACGGTCTTGTGGCTGCGTTCGTCGTTGATCCAGTAGGTGGTGCGGTTCAGGAACAGGCCGCCGCCGTGTTGGCTGTCCGCTTTCTCCCAAAGCCCGATGGGCTTGAGAAAGGGGGCCTTCGACAAGGCAGTGTATGACACGCTCTTATCCGTGCCCGGCTTGCCCTTCAGGGCGAAGTAGATCAGATACCGTCCGTCAGGCGAGAGGTCGCTGCGGCGCTCGTAGATCCGTCCCTTGAGCCACTGTCCGACCATAAACGTATCGTTGGCCCGGTTCCAGCCGATGACGCAGACCTG
The DNA here is from genome assembly GCA_035384605.1 of Phycisphaerae bacterium. NCBI lineage: Bacteria > Pseudomonadati > Planctomycetota > Phycisphaerae > Phycisphaerae bacterium. The sequence goes on along the minus strand of DAOOIV010000009.1, from coordinate 13,637 downwards.
CTTGGACGGCCCTCGCCGGAACACCACGCCCACAGGAACCTCCTGGGCCAGCAGAATGTGAATCCTTGCGGGAGGCCGCTCCTCGGCCGGCTTGGGTGTATGGGTCGGACCTGCCATTGAATAAAGCCTCATCGGCGTCATGCCGCGTCTAAGCCTACCTGCAACCGGCTTTCTTGCAAGTCGGCAAGGTTCAGTCAGGCAGGCGAAAAGGTTGTCCAACTCCCGCGCCCCCAAGCTCTCCGGCGCCGACGCTGGTCAATTGGCTCGCGGGCCTGTATGTTAGCTGTCAGTTCAAGTCTGCTTGGAAAGCTGAAGGCCGCGCGGCTCATTGTCGGTACGGGCCGGTTGCTGAATTGCCGGCCGGCAATGCGGATGACGAGATTCGTGACGCCCATGATTGTGGGCTTCCCTGTGAAGGCGACCAGGCCCGCGCCGCCCGTCATGCCAGGCGGCTCCCTGTTGGCGGGAGGGCTTGCAATGTTCAGAAGACAATGCTTCATCTACCTCCAACTGCTGTTGGGCTGGGCGACGCTCGTCTGCTTTGGGGGAATTGGGCAATTCGCGTTGGCCCATGCCGGCCCGCCTCGGAGCCGCCCGTTGGATGACTTGGGCGACGGTCGCCCGAGCCAATTACTCCAGTCGCTCACCGTGGTCTGGATCATTCCCGAAAATCCGAGCCGTGCTGGTCGGCAAGAACAGGTCGGGCGAGAAGAGGACTCTGCGCGACCCGGCCCTGCGGCCATCGTCTCGGCTGATCTCCGGGCCCCATTGCCGGCCTGGCTCGAAAGAGCAGGTGACTGCGAACCTGTCCCAAAACCTGTGTGGGAGCGGCTTCCCGTCGGTCGACTCTTGAGGTCTCGGGACGAACTTTACGTGGGCCAGACCGAGCTGCACGGTCTCGACGACCGGCTGTTCTGGTGGGTTCTGTTGGTTGTTGCCTTGGCGATCGTGCTGGCCATCTGCTGGAACCGAACTCCGTGTCGTGACTCGGGGGCCGGGACGGTTGCGCCGCACGGCGGACTTGGGGCGGAGCGGTTGGACGACGAAACCACCCGCGAAACCGCTCGTCGTTTCAGGGCTATCTTTGATCAGTCTCTTCACCTGACCGGCGTCATGGACCCGCAAGGCACGCTGCTCGATGTCAACAGCCCGGCGGCGGAGTTTTCGGGTGTTTCTCGCGAGGAGCTGCTGCACAAGCCGTTCTGGGAAGGGCCATGGTGGCGTCATGATTCCGCCGCCCGAAGTCAGGTGCGAGAGGCCATCGCCCGAGTTGCCCACGACGGTGAACCGGTGCGGTTCCAGACCACCCACGTGGACCGCGACGGGCGACTCCACAACATCCAGTTCAGCCTGCGCGCCGTCAGAGATGACATCGGCCGTATTGCTCTTCTGATTGCCGAGGGCCTGGATATCACCGACCTCAAGCGGTCCGAACAAGCCGCGCAGGACGGCAGGGAATGGTATCGCTCACTGTTCGAGGGGGCCAACGATGCGATCTTCCTCATGGAAGAAGATCGTTTCGTGGACTGCAACCCGAGAACGCAGGCATTATTCGGCGGCACCCGCGAGCAGATCCTGCAGCTTCACCCGTACGACCTGTCGCCCGAGTTCCAGCCGGATGGCCGTCCGTCCACACAGAAAGCCCTTGAGAAAATCTCAGCCGCTTACGCCGGGGAGCCGCAGTCCTTCGAGTGGCGCCACTACCGAATCGACGGCTCGCTCTTTGACGCGGCGGTAACTCTCAACCGGGTGTTCCTCGCGGGCCGGCCGCACCTTGTGGCGGTCGTTCGCGACATCACCGGACGGAAGCGGGCTGATGAGGCGCTGCGAAACGAGATGGCCTTCAGCCAGACCCTGATCCATGCCTCACCGGCTTTCTTTGTCGCCATCGGAGCGGACGGCAGGACAAGGATGATGAACCCCGCGATGTTGAACGCCTTGGGCTACACGGCGGAAGAGGTGGTCGGTAAGGACTACATGACCACTTTCGTGCCCGACGCCGACCGCGGGGCACTCGCCCGAATCTTCGAGCAGCTTGTGGTGGCCGGACGGCCGACGCTGAACGAGAACCACATTATGACGAAAGACGGTCGTCTGCTGCTGGTAGAGTGGCACGGCGCACCGGTGTTTAAGGGACAAGAACTGGATTACTTCTTCGGAGTCGGCATTGATATTACCCGGCGCAGGCAGGCGGAGGAGGAGATCCGCAAACTGAACGCGGAATTGGAGCAGCGCGTGCGGGACCGCACGGCGCAACTTGCCGCGGCCAACGCGGCGCTGAATGAATTCGCCTACGTGGTCTCTCACGACCTGAAGGCCCCGTTGCGCGCGGTCAGTCAGTTGGCCCAGTGGGTGTCCGAAGACTATGCTTCCGTGCTCGATGAAGAAGGTAAAAACAGACTCAAACTCATCAACGGCCGGATCGCGCGAATGTACAACCTGATCGACGGAATCCTTCAGTATTCCCGCATCGGTCGCGTTGAAGAAGACCGCCGGCCGATCGATCTGGACCTTCTCGTGCGCGAGGTGATCGAGGCGCTGTCTCCTCCGGCCCATGTCCACGTGACCGTCGAGGGCAGGCTTCCCGTGGTCGTCGCCGACCGGACGCAGATGACGCAGGTATTTCAAAACCTCATCGGCAACGCCATCAAGTTCATAAACAAACCCGCGGGCCTGGTGACCGTGGCCTGCGAAGACGCAGGCGATCGCTGGCGATTCAGCGTCACGGACAATGGGCCGGGGATCGATCCGAAGTATCACGAGAAAATCTTCGGGATCTTCCAGACCCTGACACCCCGAGATCAGCAGGAGGGCACCGGCATCGGTTTGACGCTGGTCAGAAGAATCGTGGAGTTGTATAGTGGAAAGGTCGAGCTGGAGTCGGAAGTGGGAAAAGGGAGCACGTTCACGTTCACGTTGCCCAAGTAGCCGGGCAGGAAGACAGTCATGCGACCCAATACGCCGATCTTGTTGGTGGAAGACGATGAGGTTGACCAGATCACCGTTCAGCGCGCCCTGAGGGACATTCACGTTACGAATCGGCTGCTCATCGCGGCGAACGGCGAGGAGGCTCTGCGGATGCTGAGAGACCCTGCCTGTGAGCGTCCCGGCATTATCCTGCTCGATCTGAACATGCCGCGGATGAACGGGGCGGAGTTCCTCCGCGTCGTCAAATGTGATGCCGAACTGAAACGAATACCCGTGGTGGTGCTTACGTCATCCCGGGAGGAACAGGATCGAATTGAAAGCTTCAACCTGAGCGTCGCCGGGTACATGATCAAGCCGGTCGACTACCGTCAGTTCGTCGAAGTGGTTCGAACCATCGACCTCTACTGGACGCTTAGCGAACTGCCGTAGCAGGAGAAAAGACCATGAGCTCCGCCGCTCTTCGAGTTCTCTTCGTCGATGATGATCTGCTCGACCGCATGGCCTTTGAGCGGTTTGTTAAGAAGCAGCGGCTGCCGTATGACTATACTCTTGCGGATTCGTCGCAGGCGGCCCGCAGACACCTCGCCGCCGAGCAGTTCGACATCGTGATTACCGATTTTTCGCTCACCGACGGCAACTGTCTCGAGTTGCTGGGAGAATTCAGAAACGTTCCCTTCATCGTGGTGACCGGTACGGGCAGTGAGGAGACGGCGGTGGAGGCCATGAAGCTCGGGGCCCGGGACTACCTCATCAAGGATCCCGATGGCCACCATCTGACCGTGCTCCCCGCCACGGTGAGAAATGTTCTGGAACGCAGCGCGGCCGAGGCCGAGCTGCAAAGACACCGCGAGCATCTCGAGGAACTCGTCAGGGAGCGAACTGCCGAGCTGGTCGCCGAGATTCGTGAGCGACTCCGGGCTGAAGAAGAGAAACGGGTCCTCCAGGAGCAGCTCTACCATGCGCAGAAAATGGAGGCGGTCGGACAGCTTGCCAGCGGCATTGCCCATGATTTTAACAATCTGTTGACCGTCATTTTCAGCAACGTCGATCTGATCAGGCAACAGTTGCCGCAGGATCAGCAAGAGAGCATCGGCGCAAGCCTCGAGGCGATTTGGGAGGCGGCCCAGCAGGCGATGGGAGTTACCCGCTCGCTGTTGATCTTTGCCCGAAAAGTCCCCGGCGAGAAGAAGCCGATCGATCTTCGCGAAACGGTGGAGCGGACGGTGAGGATGATTCGGCGGGCCCTGCCGGCTTCGATTGAACTGGTCGCGGAAACGGCCGGCCAGACGCCGATCTGGATCTGCGCCGATGAGACGCAAATGCAGCAGGTCATCATGAATCTGGCGGTGAATGCCCGCGACGCCATGCCCCGCGGGGGGACTTTGCGGATCGCCGTGGGGCCCGTGGGCGGCCCCGGCGATGGCGGGACCGACGAATCAAAGGAGCAGGAACCGGCATTGGTCTGCCTGACGGTCAGCGACACCGGCGTGGGCATGCCCCCCGACATCCAGACACGCATCTTCGAACCGTTCTTCAGCACCAAGCCGCGCGGTGCCGGCACGGGGCTCGGTCTGTCCATTATCGACGGCATTGTCAAAGATCATGGCGGGCGTGTCGAAGTGCAATCTGAAGTGGGAAAAGGAACTGTCTTTAGAGTCATCCTTCCCACCTGCGAGCCCGGCGTTGAGCCCGAGGTGAAGGGGCCTCGAGGCGGCCGGCCCCCTGGCAGAGGAGAGAAGATTGTGCTGGCCGAGGATGACGAGTACGTTGGCACGGTCCTGACCACTCGCTTGGAGGCGGATGGGTACAGCGTGATCAGGACAAAGGATGGTCGATCGATGATGGAGGCCTGCCGGCAGCACGGCGAGACGATCCGCTTGCTGGTTGTGGACGTCGATCTCCCTAAGCGCAGCGGGATTGACTGTCTGAAGGATCTTCGGGCCGAAGGTCGCCACACGCCGGCCATTCTCATGACCGGCAGCACGGAGGTCGATCTGACCGAAGGGCTGCCCTCTGACACACGTCTGCTTCGCAAGCCGTTTCAGATTGTCGAACTGACCTGCATGATCAGTGAAGCCTTGACTTGAAACCCTATGGTCGGACATCTGTACCGCTTGCGTGCATGTTTCCGGATCGCGGTACGCTTTGCTTGCGGCCCGCAAAAAGGCGGTTCGCCTTGGACTGTGCCTCGAGATGCCGAGTGAGTCTCATGGCCGAATCGAATCAGGTTGCCGTCGCGACACCGCCGGCCAAGCCCGTTGAAAAGCCGGCCAAACCCATCCCGCGCCGTCAGCCGCCGTATCACGTCGTCCTGCTGGATGACGACGACCACACCTACCAGTACGTCATCGAGATGCTGGGCAAGCTGTTCGGCCACAACAAAAACAAGGCGTATATGATGGCCCGCGAAGTGGACACCACCGGCCGGGTGATCGTCGATACCACCACCAAGGAACGCGCCGAGCTGAAGCGCGACCAGATCCACGCCTACGGGCCCGACTGGCGGCTCAAACGTTCCAAGGGCTCAATGCGAGCCACCATCGAACCGGCACCGGATGCAGGATAACCACAAGAGTAGAAGTCGAAACGAGGAGCAAACAGAGATAACGGAGAGAGCCGAGACAGCTTCCTCTGTTGACTCCGTCGCCTCTTGTTGACGCATCCACAAGCTCGCAGCAAAAAGACAAAGGGACAACTTGCCTTCCGCTACGCAACTGCCCTGTGTTTTCGGCTCGCCGACGGCCTTCATGCCCCAAAGGGGCTCAAGTATGTAGCCAGGGGGCGCAAGCCTCTGGTATGCATTCCGTCGGGACGGATTAGCCCTGAAAGGGCGATAGAAGGCCTGATCCGTTCAGGAGCACCTGCCGCCCCGCTTGGGCTGACCAGCGAATGGAACACGGCTCTTCATGCCCCAAAGGGGCCCAGGTATGTAGCCAGGCGGCGCAAGCCCCTGGCATACTTCCCCTTCGCCATTCGTCATTCCCCGGGACCGCGAGCCAGACCCGCGCCACCGCCTCCGCCCTCACCCGCCCTTGTCCCTGTGCCTTTCGAGAAACGCATCCACGTCCTCGTGAGCCATTTGGCGGGCGGTGCGGTACTCGTCTTCCAATAAAGGATCAGGGAACGGCGGTACCTTATCTTCGTAGCCCGTGTATTTGTGTCGAATGCACGCCCGGACGGCTAGGGCCGCCTTGGTCGCCAAGTCGAGCTTCTGCGTGCGCCCCACACGGCCGCTGTACTTCTGACAAGCCCGGTCAGTGGTCTCGCGGGCGATCCTGGCCGCGAGCTTGGCATACCGCTTGCTGAAATTCAGGAACTCGATGCATGCCTGCTCAAACTCCCGCCGATAGCGGTCCTCGGCCTTCTCCCGAACGACGGCCGCCTTGGCACGCTGCTCCTTACGGGCGGCCTCGGTCCGCTCGGCGGCGGCCTGGGCCTCCCGAATGGTCGCCGAGGGAGCGTAAATGCCCAGCTTCCGTCGATAGCCCTTCTTGCGGTTGAACCTGCCCCTCAGCGCCCAATGAGGCCCACGCTTGACAAATCGCGTGACAAAGGCGTCACCGGGCGCAAGGTACTCCCAATCCTTCGGCACCCACAGCAGGCCGTACTCCGGGTTCCATACGTCGCCCTTCTCAACTTCCTCCGGCCGGGTCTGATAGACCACCAGCGTGCGGGTCGTGGGATCGGCCGTGGGTGCGGGGTTTCGTATCCGCTCTTGGCCGCCGGCCTTGGTCAAAGGCCGCTTCTCCGACATGCACATGCGATACCTCCTTGCCAACCATTCTACCATCTAGCCGAAAAACGTTTCCCGCCGGCAAACCTGCAGGGCAGTCCCCCCGCCGACACGCTCAAATTCAAGCAGTGACCACATGGATTGTCTCGCAGCAAGGTAGGGCAGGCTGGAGCCCCGTGAGTTCCCCGGACGAAGCGGAGCGGAGCCCTACCGCGCGTGCCCAACACCCACCACCCCGGCCTTCCGACGCTGTCGCTCCGTTCCAACAGCCTGTCGCGGAGCACGCCTTGTGTTTTCCCTCCCGACAATACCAGCGGAGACCCTGCGCGCCGACCGGAACCCAACCGTCTGCCGCCCCCGCCAATGCTCTTTGAAAACTGAAGATCAATCCCCTCCGGCCGAGAGCCAAGAGCTGATACCTCAGAGATCAACACTCCTTCTGACCAAACGAACCCAACGAGGGAGCAACCAGCTCTCAGAGATCAGCATGCAGCACGGAATTCCGTCCGGCCGAAAGCTGAGTGCCGACGGCTGATAGCTTCCCCGCGCCAAACGAACAGAGTTTTTCCGCCGCGAGGATGGCCCCATGGCAAGCGGGGTTGGTCCGGTCGCCGGCGGAAAAGCTTCGTTGAACGAACCCAACGCCAAGATGCCCTTCAGTTGCGGAGGACCCGACCAGGCATAATGCGCTGGATCACGTAGCGTCCGCCGGCGATGCCCGTACCATGACGCGACCGTTAGGCAGACCAAGCCCTCGGGCTTTACCAGCGGCCACGCGGATGCCGGCAACCTGGTTATCGCGTGCCGGACGTGCCTTGGCGGTAGTGTCCTGTGTCTTTCTCGCCCGGGGACACATTCGGATCTTATTCTCAATGGTCCTCAAGCGGTCGATCCGGACGCGTGAAATGCCATCCTATGACCGCCAGCCCGTTCAGCACCGCCCCGACCAGGAAGAAGGTGATGTGCGTGCCGGTCCAGGCCAGTAGATACGGGAACGCGAGCGAAGTGACAAAGGATCCGAGGTTGCCCGCCATGTTCATCGTCCCCGAGACCGCACCCGAATGCCGGCGCCCGATGTCAATGCAGGTCGACCATGACGGGGCAAGCGTCATGTCGGCACCGAAGACCGCCACCGACAGACATCCGATCGCGCCCAGCGGCGTGTGCATGAATACGCTGGCAATCAGACCCGCGGCCGACAGCAGGAAGCCCAGGATGGCAGGAATTCGCCGCGAGGGTATCCACCGACCTCGCCGATAAAGCCGGTCCACCAGCAGGCCGGCCACCCAGTTGCCCAGAGCCCCCGCCAGGGGCGGCATGGCGGCATAGAGGCCGGTCTCGACCATGCCCAGCGTATACTGGCTTCTAAGGTACGGAAACAGCCAAGACAGGCAAAAAAAGAATGTGAAGTTGGAGCAGAAATACTGCCCCATGAGCAACCAGACGTTGGAGCTGCCCAGCAGAGTGCCCGCGCTGAGGGGGGCGACCGGTCCGGGGCCCGCCGCGGCCTGCTGGCGCGTGCGAAGAATCAGGCCCTTCTCTTCTTGCGTGATGCGCGGGTGGGTTTCCGGGTCGTCGCGGAACCAGAGGTACCAGAAACACGCCCAGCCAACGCCGATGACGCCAAGAACAACGAAACTCGGCCGCCAACCGATCGTCTCAACCAGCCACGCGATGACCGGGAGCGCAAAAGCGGCCCCGAATCTCGAGCCGGAAAAAGTCAATCCTTGAACCAGCCCTCGTTCCGACATCGGAATCCAGGAGTAGACGGCGCGGGCGCACCCCGGAAAGGCTCCGGCCTCGCCGGCTCCAAAAAGAAAGCGGAACACTAAAGCGGAGATGAAGTTGAACGCCGCTGCGGTCAGGGCCGTGAACAGGGACCAGAAAGTCACCACCGCGCTGAGGATGACCCGCGGTCCGAATCGGTCCGCCAGGACGCCCGAAGGCACCTGGAACAGCGCGTATCCCAGGGCAAAGGCCGATATGATCCAGCCCATCTGCTTTTCAGACAGGCCCAGGTCCAGGGCGATGGCGCTCTTGGCCGACGAGATACACACCCGGTCCACGTAAAGCAGCATCGACAGCAGAAACATCCCGAAAACCAGCCAATAGCGTTTGGGCATCCGGAGGATCTCGAGTGGCAATTGCCTGTCATTCCTATGAAGCGACGCCTGCCCCAACGTACAACGCCGTTTCGGTCCGGCGCTGAAAGTCGCCATCGTAGGGCAACGTTGTGCTCTTCTCCATTGGGCTCAGCGAGCAGCCGCATCCAGCAGCCGGCGGGCTTCAGCGAAGCCCGAGTGTCCCACCTGCAACACCGGCACCCTCGTCTGATGTTTGATCTGGGCTAGGCTGATTTGCCCCAGAACCAGCACGTCCACCTTCTCGGCCAGCTTGTCCATTTCCCGGTACACCAGTTCGTTGTGCCGTTCGACCCGCCCCTGCTGGAGATGCTCGAATGCCTGCTCGTTCAAGGCGATTTCGATTTCCACGGAGACGCCGGCTTCCGCGGCGGTGCGTTCGAGCAACCTCTTGGTGGCCGCCGGGCTGGTGGGAACCGTCGCGACAATACCCAGCCGACGACCCGATCGAACCGCCTCGCGAGCCATGGGCTCGTCGATGTTGAAGACCGGAATCGATGCGTACCTGCGGGCGATCCATGAGGCCTCACCCACCGTGGTACAGGTGATCATCGCCACGTCGGCGCCCATGCTTTCGGCGGCCAGAACATAGAACTGAAGACGCTTGATCACCGCGGGAGTGGGACCTTTGTGTGCCAGTGACTCCTCTAAGAGGGAATCATCCATGATGTTGAACACCTGCACGTCGGGGTTTGCCTTCAGCCAGGGATCCACAAACGGAACGGTGATGACCTGCTGGTACCAGTTCACCGTATGAATAAGGGCCAGTCTCTTGGGTTTCACGGTGGGTCCTCCAGAAACGGCTCAAGACGGAACAGTGCACCGATACAACCGTTTCATTCGGCGGGCGCGCGGTCAGGCCTGTTCCGCCGGCCGAAGACCGATGATCTCACGGGCGCGAGCGGCAGGCACGACCTCACGCCCGGCCTTGGCGGCCTGTTCCACCGCGTCTTCAACCAGCTCGACGTTGTTCCTTGCCCGGCGCCCGTTGCTCAAAAAAGGACTGTCCTCATAGCCGACGCGAATATGCCCGCCTAACTCCATTACCCTTCGCAGGCCAGCCGCTCCCTTCTGGTGATGTCGCACACAGAACCAGATTGCCCCCGGCGGCAGATGATCGACCAGCAGATCGAGATACCGATCCGCATAGGGCAGCGCGTAGGGCACGTCGAAGACGAACTCAAACACGTACGGCGGTGAGAGTCTACCGTCCTCAACCAGCCGCTGGTAATTGGCCATGTGCGACAGATCGAAAACGGCCATGGTCGGCGCGATTCGCATCGCCGCCAGCTTGTCGGCATAGAAACAGATGTCCTGGTATCTGTTCTGGTACACGCCGTCGTACATGTTGACCGACCCGAGGTTGAGGGATCCCATCTCGACCTGGGGGACGGTGAATGTGACGCAGCGTTGTTCCAGCGTGTGCTCGGGCGCGCCTCCGGTCGAGCCTTCGATGATGATGGGACAGGATTGGCGAATCCGGCGCACCTGACCGGCAAAAAGGGTTGGATCGACGGTTTGCAGCAGTTTTTCGTCGCGGGCGTGCAAGTGTGCGATCGCGGCGCCGGCGGCCTCACAACGAATCACCTCTTGGACCACGTCGATCGCGCCGGGGTATTTCTCATCCTGCTTCTCGCCCGGAACTGGCGCGACCACGATCATGATTTCGTTGTTCTTCATGCCTGAACTCCGTCGGGCCCGCGACCCTTGTCTCCGGGACAACCGGCTTGCTTGCCCCCCTTATGCCCGCGGCTGGAACGTGGGTCAAGCCTCGACATTCGACCGGCTCGGAACCAGCACGGTTCCAAAGAAGTCGTCCTTGCCCACCTGTCCGCCCTTGAAGCAAATCTCCATCCCATTCAGCACCGACCCGGGAACATAGGCCCGGCACAGCGGGCAACCGGGAGCGGTCGGCGCCACCATCTCAAGAGCCTCGATGTTCAGGGTCCTTGCCACGAAGAAGGATGTGTCGCCGCCGATGATTACTACGCGTTTGATCTTTCCTCGCTCCAGCACCCGCAACAGGATGGTGCCCAAAGCCTCCCCAAGAACTCTGCCGCTGTGATGCCTGGCATCGCGCCCCATGGCTTCGAAGCGTCTTACCGTTTCTTGCAGGCGAGGGTCCGCAGGCCCCCGGGCACTGTGGCAGATCACCGTTCGCCCGCGTTCGTGCAGTTTCAGCGCCTCGGCCACCGATGCTTCAATCGCCGCTTCGGCGGTGGCTGGGTCCACCAGGTCCGCCGTCTCGAGGCGAATCTCCGCAGCCCCTTGCTGCAATGCCCAGCCGATTTGCCGATCCGTCACCGGCGAGCAACTGCCCGAAATGGCAATCAGTGCTTCGACCGCCGGAGCAGAAAGGGGTGGAGACGCCGGCAGGAGGCCCCGGCTCTTCCAGTATCCGGTCAGGGCGTATTCAACACCGGAGGAGCCGACGATGAACAGCGTGGATCCCTCGCGAACCTGGTCCCACAGGAGATTCCCGATTACCGGCTCGTGCTCCCTATAGAGTATGTCGAGGAGGATCACTTCCGCTCCTCCGGCAACAAGCTCGCGGTATTTCGCCCTGGCCTGTTCCGCGTCGGCCAGCGACAGGATGTCGAGCAGTCCGATCTTCCGATGTGTCTGCCGCGCCAGATGAAGGCGGAGGTCGCTTTCCGTCATCGGGGTGATCGGGTGCCGACTCATCGTGGGATGACGGTCAAGCCGATAGGGCTCGGAGTCCAAACCAGACCGGGCGAAGAGGTTTCCGAAGACGCTATAGCGTCCCAGAATGGGGGCCCCGACAAGCAGCGGCACGACAGGAGCATCGAAGATCCTTGCCCCGACATCCAAGGCCCGGCCGATACTCCCGATCTGAGGCGAGGAATCAAAGGTCGAGCAGATCTTGTAATGCATGATCGGCAGGTTCAACTGCTTCAGCGCCCCGAATGCCTCGCCCAGTTCCACTTCCATTTCCCTCGGAGGCAGGGAACGACTGCAACCGGCCAACCCGATGGCCCGCAATCCTTGGTATTGGCACAGTTGCTCGATGCGAGGACGACCAATGAACAGCACCGTTCGCAATCCCGCACGCGTCAAACCCTCCATCGCGTCGGTGGAACCGGTGAAGTCGTCTCCGTAGAAGCCCAGAAGAAGGTCATTGGGTCTGGCCGCGGCCATGAACGTTCCTACTCGCGCAGAGAGCCGAACTTTTCCAAAGCCTGTCGCAGCTCCACGTGGGTTGTGGCGCATGTTTCCAGGGCTACGTCGTTTTGGGCGGCTTCCCATGCCTGGCGGATGGACATGACCCCGGATGCGGCTCCGGCCGGATGGCCGAAGATGCCCCCGCCGGCCAGGTAAATCAGATCCTGCGTTCGCACCCTCGAGAACGTGCGGGGCGCCTGGCCGGCCCATTGGCCTGAGCCGATAACCGGCATGATGTGGTGACCACCGAACAGCGGAGTCATCACCGCATGGATGGAAGCGACCACCGAATCATCCGGCTCCCAGAACTTGTTGCCCAGACCGTTAACGTGCAGGTGGTCCACGCCGATCAGCCGCCAGAGTTTCTGCCAGGCCGCGAATTCGATGCCCAGGTGCGGACACCGCGTCAGCATGTCCCAACCATTCCGATGAGCATGAATGGGAAGTTGGCATCGGCGACGCAGCGCCAAAACCCCCATGTAGCCGACACTGTTGACGCTGACCATGACACACGTGCCGCCCGCTGCCACTACCGCGTCGTGATGACGAAGCATCGCCTCAACTTCGTCGCTGATGTTGAAGGCGTACATCACCTTCTTGCCCGTCCGATCGGCGAACTCGTTGATCACCCGCATGACCGCTGCCACCCGCTTTCTGATAGGCGAATGAGGCGGGTTGACCATCACCTCGTCATCCTTGATGAAATCCACGCCGGCTTCGGCAACTTGGCGCACCTTTTCCGCCGTCTGCTCCGGCGACAGGCCGAGATTGGGCTTGATGATCGTTCCGATAATAGGCCGGCCGTGAACGCCCGTCAGTCGGCGCGTTCCCTCGATCCCGAATTGCGGCCCCGGATAAGCCCTTGCGAAGCAATCGGGCAACTCCAGGTCCACCAGACGTATCCCGGACACCTGTCTGAGGGCGAAAAAGTTGCCCATGATCATGGAAATCAGTGCTGCCAGGTTCGTTCCCATGCCCTCGATGGGAAAGGATAACACGACCTCTCCCCGCTGGTACCTCGCAGCCTGTTGCCCCGTGGCCGGACTCCGCGATCCTGGAAGACCGGGTGCGCTGACGACGTCCCGGGGCACGATTCTCTCGATCCTTGTTGCCACGCGCTGCCGCAACTGATCGGTTAGCCCCGGCACATCGACAAAGGTGGCAGTCGAGGCCCCGGCCATGGCCGCGGCCGCCGCCTCCAGAGAAAGGGGGGTCTCGATGGCATACCGGGCTATGACCTGTTCTTGCCGACGCCCGGCCATCTCGTCAGTAGACGGCTGTTTCTCCACCTGGAGGAGATCAGATCCTTTCGCTCTCGTGATTCGAGGTGGTCTGCTGCGCCGCATCGGCCCGTGCCCTTTCCGTGCTCGGAGCCCCCTCAAGCCGGTCAAATGCCGCGTCGGCTCAGAGGTACGACTCAATCCTAACGGGGCGAGCCACGTCGCGCCTACGGTGTGGGACCGGCGGATGTTGTCTTTTTTGAGAAATGAGTTATACTATTCGCTTCGAGGCGGATACGTTCGTTCCTTTCATATGCGGATATGCACAGAGCCGGACCATGCGGCGGGTTGCCTTACTCATCGAGACTTCTCGCGAGTTCGGCCGCGGACTCCTTCGCGGTGTCGCCCGATACAACCAGGAACACGGGCAAT